>JBMYRY010000093.1:0-7743 GCA_049602795.1 Bradymonadia bacterium | reverse complement strand
TCGCCTTAGGATCAAGGCATAGCAGACCGTAAGCACATACGAAGCAATGAGCACATAAAGCAAATGTGCACCGCGTTGAGAGCCATCTTCATCGAAAATCCGGAAGACGATGGCCGCACCAACAAAGAACGAATAAATGATGACTCGAATGAGGAGAAGCCACTCAAATCGGCTGAGGAGCTCGGTCTGTTCACTTCGATGCATTGCTTACGTGCCTCTAGGCCGCTTCGGCGCGGTGGTTAGCCTCCACCCTTCATATTACCTGCGACCTCGAAAATTGGTAAATACATCGCGATCATCACCGTACCAACGATTCCCCCAATGAAAACCATCATCAATGGTTCCAAAAGTTTGGTCATACTCGTCACAGCAACTTCAACTTCGTCCTCGTAGAAATCCGCAATCTTTTGAAGCATGGTATCCATTGCACCAGTGCTTTCACCGACACCGATCATTTGAACTACCATGCCCGGGAAAACCTTAGTTTTAGCTAATGGTTCGGACATGCTAGACCCTTCGGAAACCTTCTCCCTTGTAAACATGATCGCTTCTTCAATCACCGTATTATTGGCCGCTTTGGAAACAATCTCGAGGGCATCCAACAAAGGTACTCCCGATGCGATCATGGTACCAAGGGTCCGAGTAAACTTCGCAACCGCGACTTTTCGTAGCAGCGGTCCGAACAAGGGAAGTTTCAATAGAACCGTGTCTAAGGTGCGTCTCCCTCTCTTGGTATCTAGGATTTTCTTAGACACAAAAACAAACCCAACTACACTCGCAACGATGTAGAAGAAGTTTCGACCAAACCAATTCGACGCAGCGATAACGTACTGCGTGAGAATCGGTAATTCAGCATTACCAAAATCACTGAACATCCCCTCGAAAGTCGGAATTACGAACTTTAGTAGGGCTGTCACGACGCCCGCTGCTACGACACAAATACCCACCGGATACAGCATCGCCCCTTTGACCTGGCGTGCAAGCTTGACATTCTTCTCAATGTACGTGGCGAGACGATTCAAAATCGTATCCAAAATACCACCGAGTTCACCCGCTGCAACGAGATTGACGAACAAAGTGTCGAAAACTTTTGGATATCGCTTCAGTGAATCGGCAAAGGTTGAGCCAGCCTCTACAGATTCTTTAACCCCCATCAATACCTTTTGAAAATAGGCGTTACTCTCTTGCCCGGCGAGAATTTCCAGACATTGCACTAGAGGCAAACCAGCATCGATCATTGTGGCAAACTGTCGAACAAAGACAACGAGCTTGGAGGCAGGTACTGAGGTACTGAGAAAATTTAACTTAAATTGGGCCTTCTGGGCCTTGACCTGCTCGGGCATGATGCCCTGCTGGCGGAGTTTGTTATGCGCATCCCTTTCGTTAGAGGCAACAATCACCCCTCTCTTCAACTCGCCTGCCCGGGTTTTTCCTTCCCATGCCCACTCAGCCATGGACTCCACCTCGCTTGATTAGTCTGCGCACCTCATGAATGTAGCGCATATTTTGCTTTTCTGAGAGCAAATCCATCAAATTGACATTGTAATGGATCTGCATAACGAAACTTTACTCGGCATTGATGAGATGATTAAGCTCATCGACATCATTGGAATGCGATATAATCTGTTCATATGTTAAACGCCCTGCTTTGTAGTGAGCAAAGAGGGATTGATTCATTGTTTGCATGCCATGTTGTGCTTGTCCAACCTGCATAAGGCTGTAGATTTGATGCGTCTTATCTTCTCGAATCAAATTCCCAATAGCTTGAGTCGCGATCATCACTTCGCTTGCAAGCACTCGCCCTTTACCGTCTGCCCGCTTGATCAACTGCTGAGAAACAACCGCTTCGAGCGTGAAGCTGAGCTGAGACCGAACTTGTGATTGTTGGTGTGGCGGAAAGAGATCGACAATTCGAGTAATGGACTGCGCTGCCGATGCTGTATGCAAAGTGCCTAAAACCAAGTGACCCGTCTCTGCAATTGTGAGGGCCGCTGACACCGTCTCTAAGTCACGCATTTCGCCAATGAGAACAACGTCCGGGTCCTGTCTCAATACGTATTTAAGCGCATCTCGAAAATTCTGAGTGTCCTGACCAACTTCCCGCTGATTCACAATGCATTTCTTATGTTGGTGCAAAAACTCAATCGGATCTTCTATCGTCAAAATGTGCTCGTGACGCGTTTGATTAATTTCATCAACAATTGCAGCAAGCGTGGTGGATTTACCTGAACCCGTAGGGCCCGTAACGATAACTAGACCTCGGGTCTTATGCACAAGCTGGCGGATAATCGCAGGCAAACCAAGTTGATCGAGTTGAGGTAATTCGTGAGGAATGCGACGCAATGCTGCCGCTGGGGCACCTTTTTGAACAAATAAATTCGCCCGCACTCGACACAGGTCTCTCACGCCAAAGCTCAGATCCAACTCTTGTGTTCTTTCGAACTCCGCTTGTTGCTGAGGACTGAGAAAACTATAGCAAAGACGCTTGCTCTCAGCCGGAGTCAGGTCCGGGCATCGTGCTGGAATCAAGCGACCGTCAATTCGAAATTGTGGAGGTGTTCCTGGCGTTAGGTGCAAGTCCGACGCGTTTTGAGTCACCATTAACTCAATGAGGTCTTTAATCTCAATCATCGCGTTTAGTCAGCGACCGAGCATCGCAGCACTTCCGAGACGGTAGTCGTCCCTTCGGCAAGCTTTGCGAGGATGGCCTGTCTTAGTGTTTTCATGCCAAGTCGCACTGCCTCTCTCTTCAATTCTACGGACGAAACCCCCTGAAGAACGAGGTCTTTGAGTTCATCAGTCATCGGCATGATCTCAAATAATGCGATTCGCCCCTTAAAGCCGGTCTCATTACAAACACGACATCCCTTACCTTCTAAGAAGGTGCCAGCCTGAATCTCAGATTCTTGCATCCCAAGGTCCAACAACACAGCCTTGTCAATTTCAATCGGCTCTGCGCAGCCCTTACAAACACGACGGGCGAGACGTTGTGCAACAATCGCGTTAACCGATGCCGTCACAAGAAATGGCTCAACCCCCATGTTCAAGAGTCGGTGCACGGTTGATGGCGCATCGTTTGTGTGCAACGTAGACAGTACGAGGTGTCCGGTTAGAGCTGCCTTTACTGCAATTTCTGCAGTCTCAAAGTCACGAATCTCACCAACCATGATGATATCCGGATCCTGACGAAGGAAAGAACGAAGTGATGCCGCAAAGTTAAGCCCAATGCCGTCATTCATCTGTACCTGATTGATCCCTGCAAGGTTGAATTCGACCGGGTCTTCCGCCGTAGAAATATTATCCGAAATCTTATTCAAGTCTGAGAGCGCAGAGTACAGCGTCGTCGTTTTGCCTGACCCCGTCGGTCCAGTAACAAGCACCATGCCATATGGCTTGTAAATCGATTCTTTGAACAACTCGATCTGATTGGATTCGAAGCCCAATTTGGTCATATCGACCTCGAGATTCGACTTATCCAAAAGACGAAGAACGATCTTCTCACCAAACAAAGTGGGCAGGACGCTCACACGAAAGTCCATCTCGCGACCACCACCGAGCTTTATCTTGATACGACCGTCCTGAGGCAGTCGACGCTCCGCTATATCGAGTTGGGCCATGATCTTAAGACGACTGGTAATCGCATTACGCAACTTCAGAGGCGGATTCATGACTTCATACAATACCCCGTCGACTCGATAGCGGACTCGAAACGACTTTTCGTACGGCTCGACATGAATATCCGATGCATTCTTCTTTATCGCGTCAACCAAGATGAGGTTCACCAGGCGAACAACCGGTGCCTCTTCGCTAGACCGTTCGAGGTCAACAACGTCTTCTTCACCGCCCTGCTCGACAACGTCTACTTCCTCATCCATCATGTCATCGAGGATGTCTTCGTACCGAACGCTGTCGTCGTAATATCGATCGATAGCCTCGCGCAGGGCCGCTTCCCCGGCCACCACTGGCTCAACATTGTAACCAGTGCTGAATTTAACATCATCGATTGCAATGAGGTTGGACGGATCCGACATCGCAATAATCAAGGTGTTGGTCGCACGATTGATCGGGAGAAGAGTGTGCTTTACAGCTAACTCTCGAGGAATGAGTTTGAGTACATCTTCATCGATTTCAAACTCATCCAAGTTGATCGCGGGCACACCGTAATGCTCGCTCATGAACGTGGTTAACTGATTCTGGTCAACAAATCCAAGCTTCGTCAGCGTATAGCTAAGCCGGTCGCCAGCTTTTCGTTGCTCATCCTGTGCCTCTCTCAACTGAGCTAAACTGATCAGATTTTCTCTGACAAGTAGCTCACCGAGTCGTTCTGCCATATTAGTCCTGCCTCTCGAAAATTATCGTGCACGCGCGAGACACACGGCGTCCATTGGTCCCATGTATGCCCCATCATCCTACTATAGAGTATCGAGTGTTGAACGAGTGCTGTCAATTCAAGCGCGATTAATTCGTTCAATATGTGCAATCAACGCACTCAATAGGGCTGTGGGCGCTCGTTCTCCCGTCCAGAGTTCAAAGCTCTTAATCGCCTGAACAGCCAACATCGACAGACCATTCACATAGGTGAGCCCACACTGTTCGCTCTCTCGTTTAATTCCATAGGTAATTTCCCCATAGTTCAAATCAACGATACGACACTCTTCTGGAACGCGATGTAACCTGATGGCATCGATCACTCGAGCCGCAGACCGAGGGAGGCATTGAATCACGTGGTCATACGTCCCACTCATCTGTTCAAATTCTGAAATCGGCGCCAAAAGGTAATCAGCGCCCTGCTTAATCTTATCTTGCACACTTGAACATCGGGGCGCAGACCGATTGAAAACGCTGACGTGCTGAACGCCTCGTGACTCAAGGACAGATACGATTGTGGAGAGTACGCCACCCGCCCCCAAGATTGCGACTCTTCTGGGTGAAACATCGCCCAGAAGGTGCTCAAAGCCGAGCGCATCCGTGTTCTCCCCCAACTGAATCTTACCGTCCTCGAAACAAATCGTATTGACACTCACGAGGGGATGCTTTGGTCGAGTTTCTTGAGCCACGAGTTGAGCTGCAGCAATTTTTAGTGGCGCCGTCACGTTGATGCCGCGATACCCATTTTCGCCGAGCCAATTCAGACGTTCAACTAAGTCAGATTCTACCGTTTCGAAACGATCATATTGCACCGTGAGCCCGAGTTGAGATGCAATGAACTGATGGACTGATGGCGAAAGGCTATGCTCGACGGGGGTTCCAACAATACCGAGCTTAATCACGCCAATCTCAACCGATTAGGCATACGCCCCTCAAGATGCGTCAAGGCTTTGGCCGCGTCTAACTTAATTTGAGCTTTTAATGCATCAATCCCATCAAATCGAATCACCTCGCGCACTTTAGAGGCAAAGATAAATTCGACATCTTGACCGTACATCTCTCCCAGTGCCGTACCGATCACATGTACCTCCAAGGTCAGTCGCTCAGAGTTCTCAACGGTAGGTCTAGGACCTAAATTGGCTACAGCAGGCAAATATTGCCCATCGATCGGCACCCAGCCGGAGTAAACCCCTGGCAGTGGATACTGTTGGTCACTTAAGGCGATGTTCAAAGTCGGAAATGAAATCGTCCGCCCGCGCGCATCTCCGCGAAGCACTTGTCCCGTAATTGCATAAGACCAACCGAGTAAATGATGCGCCCGCTCAAGTTCTCCCTCGCTTAGCGCCTTTCGAATTGCAGAACTAGAGATTTTGTGTTCGCTCTCTTCAACCGGTTGGATCACAGACAGACCAATTTGAACCTGACTTAACAACCGCCCGAGCGTCTCTACATTTCCGGCACGGCCTCTGCCAAAATGAAAGTCGTAACCAACGACCACATGAACTGCCCCAAGTCCATCTTGAAGCACATACTTGACGAAATCCTGAGGGGATAACTCTGCAAACTCCTTCGTAAATGTCTGAAACCACACAGTCTCCACACCAAGACGCTTAAACGCTGAGGCTTTTTCTAGGTCACTCATGAGCGGACGCGGCGCACGATGCGGCGCAAGAACCTGAACCGGGTGCGGTGAAAATGTAAGGACAGTCAGCGCTGCCGACTTCGATGTCGCTAGTTGATTCGCCTTGTCTAGTAGTGCGAGGTGACCGCGATGAAGCCCATCGAAGTTCCCGATCACTACAATCCGCGGCACAACCGGAGAGCTGTCTTGATATGATGAATAGGTGTCCACAGTCACTTCCTTAGATGATGGTCCGATGCCTGTCAATCCATTGAAGGTACGTAATTTCATAAATCTGGGAATAAAGTATTTATCTACGGACACCAAAATCGGTACGCTACGCCAGAAATTTCAAAATCATTCCGAGGTAAATCCCGACATGTTGACATTTTCACAGCGTCTATCTCTGGTCAGTCTTTTCGTCGTTGCAACGGTCAACATGACGGTGGCAAAGGACATCGACCGCTCGAAAAGTATTGGGTATGCACAGAGCATCGGCGGTCCGAAAGGCATCGCCTTAGGCATTGGATTAGGCGATATTCATTTGGAAGGCATCTTTGGTGCGAGCTACTATTCCGGGACATCGGTTGCCCAAGCAACCTTTCTCGCCACAGGTCTAGGCGCACATTACCACCTCTTACGTGCTCAAAGTGCGGCGTTCTCACTTGGTGCGCGATTCAACATTGGGTCGGGTTCGGCAACAGAAAGCTCGACAAACGCTCAAGGTCTGCAAACGCAAGTACGTTCGACCGACATTGTCCAATGGGGGGTTGATATCCCGTTCAGAGTTTACTGGTATCCAACGAAATCGGTATCAATCCATACCGAATTCGGTATCGCAATTCAGCTTGGGCCGGAGCAAGGCACCATTTTTGACAATGAACCAAGAAACGGTTTTTCACTCCAAAGCAACGAAGTCCTCGTCCGCGTTTTTGAAGGGGAAAACACATTCGGAAATCTAGGGTTAACCTTCTGGTGGTAGAAGTTGATAGAGAAATATCGCAACGGGCTTACCATCAAGGTCTTTTTCGAGTAGACTCACTTTAGTGGGTGAGATTTGTTAATATCTCAAAACAACCTGAGCGTTCGTTTTTTGCGAACTCTGCAAACGGGTTCGGGAGGGTATAAGACCGATGAAACGTGGACATAGAGCGGGATTTACATTAATCGAAGTCATGATCGTTGTGGCTATTCTAGGCATCCTAGCTGCGGTCGCAATACCGGCATTCACGAAATATGTGCGACAAGCGCGTACGAGTGAAGCGGTGATGAACATCGAGAAGATCGAAAAAGGGGCGCGCGTCTATTACATGGCGGAGACAAACTTCCGAAATCGACTTGGTGACGAGATCATCGCCGCACGATTCCCTGCAAAGGATGGGGGGTATGACCCCACGCCAGGCAATAACGCGTGCTGCGGACAACCGGGTAACCAATGCGCCTCCGACCCAGCGAATTGGGACAAGCCAACTTGGACGGCCCTGAACTTCGCAGTGGCCGACCCTCACTGGTACTGGTACAACTTTAACTCTGTTGGCGAAGGGATTGGTGCTGCATTTACCGCCGCGGCCTTTGGCAACCTAGACTGCGATCAGGCCTATTCCACGTTCGAGCGTGCGTGCGGAATCGCCCCGAATGGGGAAATGGTATGTTCCGCCGGTATCTACATTGCTCGTGAAACAGAATAGCCTCAAAACGCGCACCACTTATTTACAACCCCCGCTTTATCTCCTTATTTTGGTTAGCGCGATTGC
>JBMYRY010000092.1:0-7782 GCA_049602795.1 Bradymonadia bacterium | reverse complement strand
CTTTGGCAAAAACGCTCTCGGTTACGTATTTGGGCAAAGACGCGGGGCAACGAGTCTTGTCAGGGCAAATTAGTCGCGGTGATGTCACGAAGCAAAACGCCATCGTTTGGTTTTGTGACCTAAGAGATTCATCCCGGTTAGCAATGGAGACCGCCGACACAGAGTTTATTGCAGAGCTTAATACGTTCTTTGAGATTGTAGGCAGTGCCATTCAGCCTCGCGGCGGGCAAATTCTTAAATTTATTGGTGATGCCGTTCTCGGACTTTTTCCAATTGTGGACGAAATGCACGAACATGCCGCCTCTCATGCGGTTGAAGCGGCGCTGGAATGCCTTGAAAAATTGGAGAAGATCAACAAAAGCCGGGTGTCTGAACACAAAAGACCACTCAGATGTGGCATTGGACTGCATGCTGGGATGGTGAGTTACGGTAATATTGGTACGCCCGATCGTTTAGATTTTACCGCAGTTGGGGCGACTGTAAACTTAGCGAGCCGTATTGAGGCTTTGTGTAAAAAACAGAATGAACTTTTCTTGGTCTCAAAGGCCGTCGCAGATATTTGCTCGACCCCATTAAAATCCATCGGCGTGTTCGAACTCGAGGGACACGAGGGGATGTTTGAAATCTTTGGGCTACCGTCCGACAAGGTCTACGAGGCAAGCACTGCACCAATGGTGATTCCACCGGTCTTATCTTAAGCCGTATCGTTAGGGCGCGAAACACCGGCAGATTTGGTCACCGCACCCATCAGCATTGTCGCAGGGGTTCACACTACAGTTAACCGTACCCTGTTTTTCACAATTGATTTGCGTCGCGTTATTCCAACAGCATTCTTCTTGGGCTTGGTCACAGATTTCAAAGCCGAGCGAAGCGCAGAAGTCGGAGCACTTTCGGCGACTGCCGTCGTCGGGCGCTACGAAATATTCACAATATTCGCGTCCACCAGATGCACCCGCCTCACAAAAGAACTTTGCATCAGTCGCTTGATCGAAGAGACAGCGACCAGGAATTTGAACACTGCATTGCGCGAGGAGATTGTCGCTACGTCCCTCGCAGATGCCAAAACCGTTGCATGCATCTCCGAGTGACCCATTTTGCTCAATGGTGCCGGGCGTCGTTCCGGAGCAGCCTGCAATGCGCCGACACGGGTCGGCGGGTATCTGTTCTTGAACGGTTCGGGTGGCATTTGCACAAAATTCTTGTTCGGTCTGACAAACGCCTACAGATGTACAGCCTGCAAATCCGGCCCCCGTGGAGTAGCAAATCTCCTGTCCATTCTCGATGACCTTCTCATAGCCACCACCGCAGGTGAATTGTCCGCATGCTTGCTCCGTATTTGGTGGCGGTGTCGTGGGTTGACAATCTGGTCCGTAGACCGAGCAGGTCCCAATCCGAGCGCCAGGCGTACAGGCTAGCGGATTCCCCGCCGTGTTGCCTGTGCCGGGGTTATTTCCCATGCCGGGCGTATTGCCCGTGCCGGGGTTATTGCCGGTCTGCCCGACGAATGCGTCAATATCGCCTTGATACCCACCTGGATCAACACCAGCATCAACCTCGAAGGGATCATCGCTGCATGAGAAAAGGCAGAGTACGGTGGCAAAGAGATAAAAATGAATACGAAACATAAACAAGTCCTTGGCGTACGCTTGCCATTTTACGCTGAAGTAGGGGAATGTGTCCACACTTGCGCCGTCGCCATCTGCCCGAGACTACTGACCGGATACCAGATTATGGGTCAAATCGCTCGCACGCGATTGTGAATGCCCCTGCGAAGGCGCCACCGTATCCGTCGACGATCAGGTATGCCGTCTCAGATTCCCCGAGGGTAATTGTGACCGCGCTATTTCGATTTGAGGCATCAACATCGTCGTTACATGCGAGTTCCGCAATTGCGTCGTTGACCGTACAGTATGAGCGGGCATAGAGAATTGGGTCTTCGTCGCCGGCATCGATCGTACACGTGTATGTGGTCGTCTCGGTTGCGGTTAGACTGAACACGGCGTTGGGTCCACCGCCACCGCACGAGCCGAGAGAGCAGTTTTCATTTACGTAATCCAAGTAGTCATTTGGATTGGTTTGGGCAAGATTCTCAGCTTCTTCGAGATCACAACTTGCACTGAGGTTAGACGCGCCTTCAGATGAACCCTGGGCAAAGTAAATCCCAGTTTCATCCGCTTGCAGTGCCGTGACCGGAAAGTCGCCGCAGTCGGTTGCAACTGCCGTGCAAACTTTGTCTTCAGCGGTGCCCAGACAGAGCAGACCTGCGTCGCAGACATTTGCGAAATTAGCCGGATCACAGGGGGCATCTACGGGCAGAATCGCTTGCTCACCTACAGATGCGACAAACGCATCACTGGTCAAGCCAGCAGAATCGATGAGGGTGACTCGAATGCCGCCAATATCGCTGGGTTCGACGGTATCCTCCAATAGAAACCCGCCTTCGTAGAAAAATTCATTGCCTGTAAATGCTTGGTCAGAGATATCGAAGAAGGGCACGTCATCGCTTTCGACCAATCGCGCTCCGGTCTGGTCGAGTAGTTCTAGACCAATGCCGGCAATATCGAGGTCAGCGTCGGTCGCGCTTACTCTCACGAGAAAGCCATCCCGATTGTCGAGTTGTCCCAAGAGATACTCAGCGTTGTTGATGGTTGGCGCTGTAGCGTCCTGGCATATCTCGCCATTGACAGGCTCTTGCATTTCTCCTGAGCGCCGTAGGGTGTAGCAACGCTCACCCTCTGTTGAGCACACACTGAACACGGCGTTAGGATCGCAGGCGCCACCAGACTCGACGGATGTTGGTGCATCAAACATGTCTACGGAGACGATTTCCGTTCGCCGTTCGATGGAGTCGACAACGCTTACTTGTAGCGCGGTGACCATGTCCTTTGTGATGCCCTCAGGGAGGGTAATGAATGCTTCTCCCGTGTACATGTCGTCGGTGACGATGAAGTTTGCGGGAATCAATAGCTCAGTTGAATCAGCGATGATGATGGGCATATCGTTACCACTTAAAGTTACTGCGAGTGATCGGAGTTCACTACCATTGTGCTGCCCGCTTACATTGACGCCAATGACCTCACGAGTGGTACTTTTCACCGCTGATGCTTGGTCAAGCGTTGGGCTTGCCAGCGTTTCCAACGTCAGCGTGTAATTGCCTTGCCAAGCGTTGTTCATTTGATCTGTGTAGCCATCAACAAAGATGAAAACCGGCTCGCCGGCGGGCGCTAGAAATTCGATTTGGCTCATGAAGTTGTTGTTGTCTGACCCTTGTTCGAAAAAGATGTCGTCATTGCACGCCAAGTCCTGACCTAACAAGCTCCCGTCAAGATCGCAGAGTCGTCGCGCGAAAAGCACAGTGTCGGCACCGTCTTCATCGGAATCAGTGGTCGCACGAATGGCAACTTCTGTTGTGGCTACGATTCGGTAGACCACTGTTGCACCACCACCACCACATGAGCCTTGGCGTAGTCCGATCGATTCTGTGTTGTCGCCGAGAATTGTGGTCGTTCCGCTCGCATCGAGTTCCACGTCAAGAACGGGCCAGTCTTCCGGGCACTCAGCGTACATGCCGGGATCGACACAGATGCTCTCGACGCATGCGGTGGTTTCATCACAAATGAGGCTGATCCCATCGCATGCACCGTCCAAGAGGCTGACTTCTGGGACACCCATTGTCGCTTCAATGATCTCGCTGCGATTGTTTTGAGCGTCTTCTGCGCCGCCGACAGCTGAGGTAATGATCGAGAGATCGCCATTCAGGATGATGGATAGCCTACCTTCAAAGGCGTGACTGCCATCTTCAGCATAGGTGACGGAGTCGAAAGGAAAGAGGTCCACATCATCTGCATCGGCGAGTAATCCCTCACCGGCCTCATTGAAGACATTGAGTAGGATTGATGTCACATCTTCTTCGACATCTACACCGCGGACAATGACGCCGAGCCGTGATGAAGCGGCCTCGATATACACATCGACGCTATCAATCGTTGGGGGTTCAGTTGCGACAAAGGGGCTCGCCTGAAGAGTAAAATTCTGAGGCTCTAGATTGTCGTATGCGTCGACGATCAGGAACACATAATCGCCTGCATTGCCTTCAACCTGAACCCGGCTTTGTACCAGACCTGCCTCGTAGTTAATATCGTCATTACAATCCAATTCGGACTCGCTATCCTCACAGGAACTGCGTGCGTATAGAACTGTGTCGTAGGTTGAGTTTTCAGTACTGAATTCCCACATCCCGGCCGTTGGTAGTTCGAAGCGGATCGCCATGTCGGAGCCTTCGGTTTGTGGCTCGCAGCTCCCCTGGAAATTGTTCCGACCGGCGGTGTTGCCTTCGAGTACGTAGACATCACCATTAACGGAGGCAACCTCATTCATGTTTACGAAGTTGAGGGAACCGCAGTCAGGACCGGAGGTAGATGTCGACCCACCGCTGCCTGCGCTACCTGCTGCTCCACCGGCACCTGCCGCACCACCTTCGCCAGCGCCTCCGCCACTCCCTGCCGAACCAGCGTCTCCGCCGGCACCGCCTTGACCAGCTTCTCCGCCGGCGCCGCCCGATGGGTCATTTTCAGCGTCTTCACCTTTGTTTGAGTGCAAGCAACCAAAACAGAGCATGCTTAACAGGGCTAAAAAAGTGTATGTGCGAACTGATCTAATCATGGTGTGAACCGTTCCTTTTTTTATGTAGTCAAGTACACGAAGAGCTTCGTGCACTTTCTCCTCTCCTTCAAGCCCCGACAGTACAGAGAGTTCCCGTGTGATTCAAGGACCTTTATTGTCCCGTGCTGGTAATGAAAATGCTCGGAAAATGACTGATGAGGAAAGAAATAATCGCCGGGTCCAGATGTGACCAATTGCGATGTGACCGATGTCCTAAGCAGGGGAAATATGGAAAAGGGTAGCTCAATTCAATGAAAACTTATTGGTTCGGGGAAGAGGGACGGGTTGCGACCAAATTCATTAGGGAAAAAACCACGAGCAATAGGGCACAGATCAACCAGAATGTGCTGCCAGAAAGATATTCCAGCCAGCCCCAAACGAGACCAACGGCTGCTGTTACCCAATTGAGTTGTCGGTTTTTAGCCAAATAGCCTGTTGGACGAGGCGTGGGGGTTGGTGTGTTCTTCACGTCTAACCTTTGGGTCCGCTGAACGACGCAATATCATCAGCAAATGTGTTTTCGATCAGATCGATGGTTGCTCCGCGAACCCGCATCTTCGTGCCATGATGAGCATTCGAATCTAGTTGGGCGAGTTGGAGGCATGTCGCATCCACAGCAGCCTGGAGATATTCAGGTGGCACGACTGCGTCAAGATAGCCGACTTCCCTCGCCTCCGCTGGCGCATATAATTTACCAAGGACGACACTTTCTGTGAGTTTTCTTGGGTCGAGTCGGTCTCGGGCAAGCTCGACGCCTAGGCGAGGAAGAGTCATGCCGATGGGCACCTCATTGAGTCCAAGCTTGAATTCGCCCTCGACACCAATTCGAGCGTCAGCGCAAAGTAGCATCAAGGCTCCGCCCGCGATGGCGTGTCCAGTGCAGGCCATGATTAACGGTACGCGCAGACTGTAGAGCCTTAAGAAAAGATCTTTCCCCTGGGTCAGTAATTGTACGGCATCCATCGGGCTTTTAGTCATGATCTTTAGGTCAAAGCCGGCGCAGAATCGTCCCGGTCGACCAGATACGCAGACAGCTTTGGCTTCGTTTTCAGCCCGTGCAAGCGATGACATGAATTCGGCGATGAGCGCGGGTCCGAGAGCGTTTGCTTTACCGTCATCTAAATGAATGTGGGCAATTTTTTCGTCACTAAGGGTGTATGTTATCATAGTGTTCTCAAGGTCTCCTTCCATCCTTGGCTCTATCCTATGTCCTCTTCGGACTGGTGACCAGCGAATGTGAAGCACAGTGTGAAGAAAGTATGATGTGATGGCAGACAACCCAGATCTGGTAAAAATGACTCAGCGGTTACGAGAGGCAATGAAGACGTCGAATGGTGATCTAGAAGAGGCTGTTCAGTCTGTGTTGACACGTTTTCCTGACGACGCGTCATTACTTCAAGAAATCATCGCCGGCGCCCAAGCGAGTCAGGCACGTGATGTCCTGCAACCTGATATTCGGCGGTGGCTAAAGAACGCGACCTCCAATCCTCGAATTAGACATCTCGCTGACACACTCAGTTCGATCCAACCGAATACGTCGTCCCGGATCATTGCTGGGATTGCTCAACGACGTCCAGATTTAGCGGAGGCTCTCAAGAACGCTGCATTCTCTTTCGATGACCTTGAGTTCATTGATAAGAAGGGGATGCAGACCTTGGTACGAAAGGTAGACAAGGAGACACTTCTATTATCTCTTCGCGGTCTCGATGGCGTGGTGCGTGATCGTATTTTGGAAAGTCTATCCGACCGAAATCGACGAGATATCCTCGATGAATTGGAATGGATGCGACCGGTGAGACGAGCCAAAGTGGAGGAGGCGAGACAATTGCTCGTCAATGAAGCCAGGGCACTCATGGCACGAGGCGTAGTTTTTTTGATGAAACCAGATGACCCCGATCCGTACATCGAATGAGCGTGAACGCGTAGTCGAGATTCGTCACGGGTAGGTTGGACCACGTTTAAAGTTCTGGTTTGTGGATGTCCTTCCATGTACATGTCGGCGACGAATCTTTTGTCGTAACCAAAATAATTACACTGTGTTGGTCGGATATTCGTCCTAGGTTTGTCGGTTATTGGGCGCCCTTGCCAAATTGTGAAATGAAATGAAACAGAAGACAGTGCTCGCACATTTAGGGAGATGGACAGTCGCATTGATCGTATTTCTCAGTACGGCTGTGGCTGCTCAAGAGCAGGGGTGGCGACTTGGAGCCGTTACCTTCCGCAATGTTGCTGGGGTGACGAGCTTCGAAAAAAGTGCCGATCTCACTTATAATCCGACCGTCTCAAGCTTGCTTTCCATCGCACCATCCCATCTGTTTAAAAATCAGGTGGCCCTACGACTCGGCGTCGGACTATCATATGAATGGACGAACCCAGACTTCCAAACGACACGTCATGAGGTATGGCTCTCTGACCCGTCCGTGATGGTCACGTATCCCCTCTTGACACTCGGGAAAGGGGTTCGACTGACCGGAGGTACGGGGCTCATTGCCCCGCTCTCGCCTATCAGCAAGGCCGCCTCTCTGATTACCCGGTTAGACCAATCGCTGACGCTGTCGTCGACGGTTAGCGGTTGGACGTTTAGTTATGCAGCACGTGGCTCTAAGTTGTTTCATGAGTTTACTACTGGTCAGCTTGAGGATGCGCGTATCGGAGCATGTACTGGCGACAGTTGCTTGACGCTTGTGCACACAGGACTTAGAAATGCGTCGTGGAGTACCTCTCACTTCTTATCGACGAGCTATGCAGTCACGTCCAGTTTATCACTGATGCTGTCTGGCGGCGTGATCGCCGCTGGTTTGTACCCATTAACGAGCGTACCAAGTCTGCCCGATGATGTTGGGACGGATATGCGTTATCTTGCCTCATCCCGCGTGAGCGCTTCCTACGCCCTCAACACGGGGTGCTCTATGAGCGGGGGCGTCGAGAGTTTCCACACCCAGTTACGTCCGGATGGGATTCGGCAAACGGTCTTGTTTAACCGATATGCTCAAGTTTTTATTGATTTTATGCTCACCGAGACCTGTTTTGGGTCGGATTCGAAAGGTTGAAAATGAATTTGCGAATAATTCTGTTCTCCGCGCTCGCAACGCTCGTCTTTGTCGGTTGCGCTGAGGAGCG
>JBMYRY010000091.1:0-7981 GCA_049602795.1 Bradymonadia bacterium | reverse complement strand
ATACCAGATGAACCGCCCATGCCTGCGGCGCCACCAGCACCTGCGGTACCCCCAGCACCTGCAGTACCACCAGCACCTGCAGTACCCCCAGCACCTGCAGTACCACCAGCACCTGCAGTACCACCAGCACCTGCAGTACCACCAGCACCACCAGCACCACCAGCACCTGCAGTACCACCAGCACCTGCAGTACCGCCAGTACCACCTGCACCTGCGTCTCCACCGGTACCTGCGTCTCCACCGCTACCCGCGGTGCCGCCGTTGCCAGCGTTGTCACATGAGACAGACACCACCTCTTCACAGCTGAGACACGTCAATGTCGGCGTCAAGTTGGCGTAGGCATTGCCACATGCGGGTTTCATCGTGAACGTCGAGCCTTCGAGGTCGAATTCGCTTGGGCGAATTAAATCACCCGTTACAGTGCCGCAAATGAACTCGCTGGTTTGGATTTGCCCTTGAATCGTCAGATTTGCTTCAATTTCTGAGCCTGAAACGGGGTTAGCTAGACCGGTTACGATGACCGTACCCAACTCCATTTCGAATTTGCCTTCATTATCAATCGGCACCGTGGGTGAGACAACAGGCGAATCGCCTGCTCGATCCGGCATGTCTGCAATTGGCGTAATATCGGTTGTGGTCAACGGAATGAGTGTGAGTTGAGCGGTCTTTGGATCGACGCTTGTATCAACCGAAAATTGTCCTTCGAAAAGCAAAGGAACACCTGGTGAAATACTGGTGTTGACCGAAACAAAATAAGTCCCTGTCGGATCTGAAAATTCTCCACACCCACTCACCGATACTGACATGTCAGGTCGGTCTTCAACGCGATCTAAATAGGCGTTTAGCTCCCGTTCTGGGTCCGGACAGCCGGTAAGTAAGATCACAAACGCAGAGAAAACGAGCAGAGAGGTATACTGATGTAGCTTCATTGGTGACAGATCTCCCGGTTTTGCCTAGATATTATTTCGCAAGTCTGCGACGCTTCAGACAACAATGTCAAATAGTGTCTTATAAAGAGGCCAAGAATTAGGAGGATGCGCATGCAACGCGTGTGGATGAGTCTAGGAATCTGTGCTGCAACTCTACTATTGAGTTTACCCGCCTTTGCCAGTGGTTTCTTCGTTGCGCGATTTGGGGGAGAGCATGGTCACCCAACAACGGACCATCTTTCATCCATTTACTATAATCCAGCGGGTCTATCGCTGGGCAAGGGCACTCGACTAACCATCGACGCTAATCTGGCTTGGCGAATGTTTTCGTACGAGCGTCCAGAAGATGCCATCGATAATATATTTGACGATGGGGCATCTGGAACGCCTCGAGAAGCCGTAAGTGCCAATGCTGGTGAAGCAACCTTAAACAACTTTATTGCCGCGCCCTTTGCGGCTGTTGCGAGTGATTTTGGCATTGAAGGCTTTTCCGCAGCAGTGGGATTTTATGCCCCGTTTGGCGGCTCATCGGTCTATGACAAATCAGAAAATTTAGAGATGTACCCAGGCGCAGCGGATGGACCCCAGCGGTGGTGGGCAATCGAAGGCACCATCAGAAGCGTGTATATTACCGGTGCTGCAGCCTATCGAATAAAGCCACTCCGGTTGTCAGTTGGTCTTGGTCTCAATATTGTTAAGAGCGAGGTGTACACCGTTCGAGCGCGAAACGTGAATGGTACGGATGACTTAACGGGTGAAGGTAGGGCACTCCTAGACGTCTCAGCGACCGAACTTTCTTTGGGGGCTGGGGTGATTTGGGAGCCAAAGGATGGATTGTTTTTTGGCGCCTCTTATCAAAGTTCCCCAAACTTTGGCGAGAGTAAATTAGAAGGTACGGCTCAATTACATTTTAGCGGAGGCCGAGATAAATTAGAGACGTCGGATGTCGAGTATTACCAGACGCTGCCCGAGGTGTGGCAATTCGGCATGCGCTGGCGCATGGACCCTAAAAATGAGGTGCGGCTCTTTGGCAACTACATTCCGTGGTCAATGCTCGAATATCAATGTGCGATAAAGGTTGGCTCGGGACAAAAATGCCCACTGAAATCTAACGACGAAAATCCGCTCATTTCTATTCCACGAGAATGGATGGACGCGTATGCAGTGCGTTTTGGCGCTTCTCATTGGATTAGTCCTGGGGTCGAGTTCTTTGGCGGCGGTGGCTTTGATGCCAACGCTGTGCCCGATGAGACCCTTGAACCCGCTCTGTATGATACGGATAAGTTTACCTTGTCAGTCGGGGTGCGATTGGGGCTTAAGGACGGCAAGATTATGTCTGCGTCGAGTGAGGGTACGAGTGATTTGAATATTGCGACAACCTACACGCAGGTCATTTATGTGCCGCGTGAAATTCGACCGCGTGGTCCAGAACCAGACGACCCAACGCGTTCAAATATTAGCCAATTCGGCTATGAGCAGGACCAGCGTCAACCCGATGCAGCAGGTTCATATGAACAATCCATTGGTGTATTGAATATTAACGTGGAGTACATCTTTTAAGGACGTATGAACTTTTCGGATATCTACGGCCAGCAACGGGCCATTGAGCAAATTACCACCGCTCTCTCATCTTCGCGCATCCACCATGCCCTATTGTTTACGGGTCCTGATGGGGTGGGCAAAAGAACACTCGCAACACTCGTTGCACAACGTCTTCTGTGTAAGAATCCAAGTTCTGAAGGACCCTGCAATTTGTGTGGCTCATGCGTTCGATTTGTCGAGAATGCGCATGCAGATTTTCTTGTCTTGGGTCTTGAACGCAAGTCCGATGGCAGTCCTGAAAAGATGATCAAGGTTGATCAAATTCGTGGGTTGCAGAAGAAACTAGCGCTCAAACCTTTCGAAGGCGGTGGACGTGTGGTTTTGATCACGGATGCCGAGCGTATGAATCCGTCAACGGCGAATGCATTGCTTAAGACACTTGAGGAACCGCCCCCGGATACGGTGTTCTTGTTGACCAGTAATGCACCAAATGCGTTGTTGCCAACCGTGGTGTCGCGCTGTCAATCCCTTCGTCTTGCGCCGTTGAGTTCAGATGCCTTGCGGCGCATTGCCATCCGAGAGATTGAGCAGCCACTGGAGCTAGTCGATCAAGCCATCGAGAGTGCAGAGGGTTCTATCAGTCGTTTATTTCGTTTTCTAGATCCAGATGCCATGGCGTTGCGCGCGCGCTGTTTTGAGCGCATTGAAGCCCTTCGAACCGGGGCTGGTGCAGGCGCGGTGATTCAGTACGCAGAGCAAGATGCGGCGGATAAGAAGCGGACAGTTTCTGACTTGATGCTCGACTTTTTGCAGGCGTGGTATCGCCGTGCCCTCGTGTCACGCTACTCGGGAGAAACGTCGAATCATGCCTTGGAAATACAGCAGAATTTAACCCTTCGTTCTGAGGATATTGTTGAGTTCTTAAGCTTAATTGATAATGTCAGGCAAGGAATTGCCTCGAACCAGAGAAATGTGCGTTTAGCGATGGAAGAGGTGTGGTTCTTCGTTGAAGCGATGGAGAAAAGAACATGATTACATACACTGATCTAGTAGATGAGATTTTGCGTTCTACGACCCGCCGTCGTCGGAACAATCGTTCCCGAAACCAATCGAAACAGCGGACCGACGGTGACGGCAATCAAAAACAGAGATCTGCTCGTGGCAGTGACCGTCGCGGGGGTGGAAAGAAGCCGCAGCAGAAAGCGGATCAGCAACCTGCTTAAGAAGAGCCCTTTAGTTCAGACAGACTAGGTCGTCGCCATCCTGTAATGAGTTTTCGACCGACTCGCAGTACACGTGTTCGTTTCCGACCATTCCATTGTCTAAGCTTCGAAACTGTAACGCGGTGTCGTCTTGCGAGTTTCCAGAGGGAATCGCCAGAGCGAATACGTGTGTATACGGGTACAGGCTTGAGAATTTTTCGACCATACCGAGCGATGAGCTCATCTACGGCAGCCACAGAGTTTGGGGCGTTGAACCGGACATGCATGTGGTCATGATGCCCCTTTAAGTGTCGAATGAGTGCGTTGCGTTCCCCCCGTCCATGTGGATAACTCATGATGTTTTTCATTTGCTCCACAGACCAACCCCGCGTTTGCGTCGCGTATTCATACAGGGGTTTTTGTAGGCGATAATCAATGAATGCAACTTCAATCTCGCCGCGTTTGATCATGCTTTCCAGGAAGACCCACGTCCTTGGTACGTCCAGGGTACGCGCTGTAGCGACTTTGAGATGCAGTGGGTGATGTCCGATTCGCAAATAATATGCGATGTCTGCATCTCGCCCATTCTGATGTGATTTATGCGGTGGAAAGCGTCCACCGGCTTTCCGAGAAATATTTCCAATGGGTAACCGCGGCGTATTCTTGAAGGTGGAGTGAACAGCATCAACAGCGGTTTGAATGGCATTTACGGTCTCTGACGTCGCGTAATTTCTATGTTTACGTACTTTAATTCGGGCGGTGTTATTCAATTGTACAGGGTTGTAAAGCCAGCCTCGATAGGGCTTACCCAGTGCGACGCTATGCGGCCATTGTGGTACACCCTTTGGAGGCTTGCCGATGACATGTACTCGCTTTATTGTTGATCGCGTTGAATTGGGGACCACCCGTGACATGCGTGATTTAGTCAAGTTGGGTACGGCATCGGTCGTCACAGATTCGGGCTGTTGAGCAGGGGTAGAGGCGTCGATTGTTTCATACGAGACGTTAACAATTGCGCGGTTTTCCTGTGATGGAAAACGAAGCGGCTTGCTCGGTGTGATACCCACGAGGCTCAGTGGAACTGAAGGCGCATATTCATCTGTGAGTCCCTGTTCATCGAATAGATCGCTTGGGCGACCGTGATCCAGGAGTGCGGCCGGGGTGGCGAAAGTTTGTCCTCCAAATACAAGGCATCCGAAGAGGCAAAATAATCGTGAGATATGCATACCACAACCCTTAGTCGTTCACTGTATACGCATATCATACATTAAATTACATGTAGTTTAAAGTCCTACATTAGGATTCACCTGCACGTTGGTTCTTGATTTGCCGCGCACGCATTGTCTTTGCAATAACCACTGTAGCAGGCCACGTCGCTTGTGCATCCTTCGGCGAGTCTGCCTCGTGGGGTGCAGACGCCTTCGCTACAGACGAGATTAACATTGCAGACATCGCCGACGAGGCTCGTCGCGCATGGTTCACCGTCTGTGGGTAAGGCAACACATTGCCCTTCAATGTCGAGGTTCTCTAAATTTTCAAGATCAAAGCCGTCGCAGAAGTATCCACTCGGACATTGATCCGGTGCGCCCGCAAAACAGGGTTCAGTTGCGGCAACTCGTGCTTTGCATTTGAACTCGGGGATTACCGGGAGTCCGGGAATGACGACGGACGGTAGCTCAGCTACGCAAGAGAGTCCGCTTGTGCAAAATGGTCCGCCGTTCAAATCGCACGTTTGTCCACGTCCCACCGGCGTCGTATTGAGTACCTCACACGACGCACCACCGAATAAATTGGCTTTACAAAATAGACCAGCGTCGCAAGGGACGCCATTTTCTGTACAACTCGAGCCCCGACCAACGGGAGACACACAGGTTTGTTGATGGCATACAAGATTCTCGGCGCACCCTGTATTGACTGTGCATGCGTCGCCTGCGGCCGGCACGGGTTGGCAGGTGCCAGGACACTCGCTGCCAAAAACACAGACTAGGTCATCTTGGCATACTTGGTTATACGCGCAGTCCGCGCCCTCGGCGATCTGACCATCAAACGCCGTGTCACACCCTGTGAATAGCGTGGCTATGTCTACATCGCATTCAGCAGTATTCAAATCAGCTACACATCGGGCCATTTTCTCTCCGTTGTAGACAACCTCGCCATTCTCAAGGGCCGTTCGAAGCGATGCGAGCGCACCGTCCTCGAATTGTCTCTGGACGAAATCACCACAAGACTCATTGACCACGAGTTCAAACAATTCCAGGAGGTCGCAACGTTCGCTAAATGAGCAGACCGCGTTCTTAAGCGCCTCTGGTGCATCTGAACTGCTGATTGGCTCAAGTGGTTCAACGTACGCGTCCATGACCAACTGTCCATCCATTCGCATGACGCCAGCATCATTGGGCATCGCGCCATCGACAGGCTGGGTAGCGGCATCGGTCATCGACCCCGCATCTTGCGAAATGGTCGCATCAACGTCCGAAGGCTGGTTCTCGGTTCCACTGTCGCTCGCACATCCGGCGATGAGCGCAATGAGCGCAATGAGCGCAAGATTGATGAGCCATCTCTTTGCCATGGTTAACTCCTCCTTAAATTTGAGCCCAATATGAAGCAAAACGCTTAAGCTTTCTAGTAAACTTACTCTGTACGACCCTGATTGAGTTGGTACGTTGGTCTTCGGTGCCTCGTGAATCAAGAAATGCATGGTCAAGATACCGCTTGCTAGTCGGTGTTTTTGAGATGTCCTGATGAATTGATATACCCGTTTACGGTTTGAGGAGCATGGCTAAAAGTACAATACTCGTCACGCCCACGACGATGATGTTACGGACTCGCTTTCGGTATTGCTCTCTCATGTCTTCGAGCACTTTTTCGTTGAGTTGCTCGGCCTCATTTTCTGGGGTGTCAAACGTCATCAATAGTTCCTCAAATGGTCAATCTGATGATATATAGTGCCCGAATATGACGAAGTGCAAGGTGATAAATCATGGAAACTAACAAGGCAGATGTGCTCGCCCGCATGCTAAAACACGCAATGCGGCTGAAATCGGATTCACTCAAATCGTTGGTGGCACAGTCTCAGCGGAGTGAAGCCTTACGGATTGAGACCCATGGTCTGTACTTTGATTTTTCGAAACATATGATTGATCAAGAAGCACTCGGGGCCTTGAGTGCCTATGCCACGTCTTGCTCCATTGATACTCATATTCGCGCTTATTTTTCTGGCGAAAAGATCAATGTCACCGAAGACCGTGCCGTGTTGCATACCGCCCTGCGTCGGGGCGCGTCGGATACGTTGATTGTCGACGGGCAAGATGTAGTTAAGCAGGTGCATGCCGTCCTCGACCGATTGACGCATTTTTGTGATGGTGTGCATAACGGAAAAATCTTGGGTTCTTCTGGCCAATCATTCACCGACGTCGTCAACATTGGTATTGGTGGGTCGGATCTTGGACCAGCGATGGCATATAGAGCACTGTGGGCGTATCATCATCCGCAGCTTCGCGTGCATTACGTTTCAAATATTGATGGTACGGCTCTGGCTCAAACCTTAAGTGGCTTAAACGCTCATACGACTCTTTTCATTGTGGCGTCAAAGACCTTTACAACCCAGGAGACGTTAACCAACGCTCGAACCGCACGCGGTTGGCTGATAGAAAAACTGGGACAAGAATCGGCAGTCAAAGACCATTTTGTTGCGGTATCAACGAATGAAGCCGCCGTGGTCGATTTTGGTATTGCGCCAGAACGGATGTTTGAGTTTTGGGATTGGGTGGGCGGTCGCTTTTCAATTTGGTCTAGCATTGGGCTATCTTTAATGTTGGGGATTGGTTCAAAGAACTTCCGCTTATTTTTAGAGGGTGGTCGTCAGATGGACCGCCATTTCGAAGAGACACCCATTGAGCAAAATGCTCCGATGCTGATGGCATTACTTGGCTTTTGGTATGGTCAGTATTTTGGTTCGACCGCGCATGCTGTTTTGCCTTATGACGAGGGTCTTGGGCGTTTGCCGGCGTTTCTCCAGCAAGGCGAGATGGAATCAAATGGGAAGTCAACCGATCGAGAAGGTCACACCGTTCAAGGTATGACGTGTCCAGTGGTGTTTGGAGAAGCAGGCACCAATGGGCAGCATGCATTTTATCAACTTCTACATCAGGGCACGCATTTGATTCCTGCTGATTTCATTCTTCCGCTTAAACCTCACCACCACTTACCGGCGCATCATGAGATCCTGGCAAGTCATTGTTTTGCCCAAACTGAGGCATTGATGAATGGTCGTTCCATTGAGGATGTACGGTCATCATTGACCGCAGC
>JBMYRY010000090.1:0-7996 GCA_049602795.1 Bradymonadia bacterium | reverse complement strand
ACTCAAAGGTGCATACTCATTGGGTCAAGGGAGGGACGTTCGATCACTGTTACCGCCTAACGACACCACACCTTTGGGAAGAGGGAGCGAAACATGGAGATTCGTGGATACTCAGCCTCCGCCGCAAGTGCCGACGGAGCAACTTCAGAAGACTCAGTACTCAATGACGAAGCGGGCCGTCTATTTATTGTGGCTGATGGGATGGGTGGAGCAACGGCTGGCAACATAGCGAGCCAAGCAGCTATCGAACTCGTGAAGAGTTTTCTCGAAGACCACCGCGCGGACATTGCAGCATTCGAGGCGGGCAACAACACCCGCCAGGATATGTTGAACCTTCTTGAACAAGCAGTACAACAAGCCAGTCAAGCCGTGTTCACGATGGCCCAGAGCAACGCCCAACAACGAGGTATGGGCACCACTCTTTCCTTGTTGCTGCTCACGAAAAAGCGAGGCTTCATCGCACACGTCGGCAACAGTCGTATTTATATTTTGCGGCAGAGTGAAGTCATTCAGCTCACCGAAGACCATTCCCTTTCAGCGGAATTAGTGCGTCAAGGTAGAATGACCGCGTCTCAAGTCGCTGTCGCTCAAAAAACAGACTCTGTAACACGTGCGTTGGGCGTATATGCTCACGTTCAGGTTGACACCTTTGATTTCGAATTGGCTGCAGGAGACAGCTTCTTATTGGCCACGCGAGGCATTTGGGCAAGTGTGAACAGCACCCAGGAGATCTCGGACCTCGTGGAGGCAAAGGGGTATGAACATGCGCCTGCCGCTTTCATCAATCTGCGCAACGCCCGAAATCATAGCGAAGATGCCACTGCATTGCTGGTGCGAGTCATCGCGTCTCGAGGCGAAATGGATGCCCCGCACTCCGATGACTTGTCGCTCAAACTCAAACTTCTCAAACAGATTCCCCTATTCAAGCACCTGTCATACGTCCAACTCGTGGCCGTGCTCAATGTAAGTGAAGTCCGTGCCTACCCTGCAGGTACACACATCTTTCAAGAAGGGCAAATGGGCGAAGAGCTATACGTTGTACTCGACGGTAAGGTGGGCATAGAAAAGAATGGCACGGAATTAGCGAAGCTAGGCGCCGGGGCCCTTTTCGGTGAAATGGCGATCATGGATAAAGCACCGCGTTCGGCGCTCGCTGTTGCGACGGAGGACACGCGACTCATCGAAGTGGGACGAAATCGGCTCTTTGCGCTCATGCGTCAAGAGAAAGACATCGCTGTGAAGCTCTTGTGGTGTTTTGTTCAGGTCCTAAACCAGCGTCTGAGGACGACGAACTTAGACCTAATGAAACTACGAGAGTCAAACCAAGCAGAGTTGACTGCATTTGAGGAATCGTAACGCCTCATTAGCGCACGCGCCATGTTCTACGCGCCGTAGTCCAGAAGCGCAATCAGGATATCTGCTTGAAATTGAGCATCAAACAGTGCGTTGTGGACGTCTTCTTCATTTGGGGCGGTGAGTTGAGGAAACTCCTCGAGTAATCGTTCTTTGTTGCACTCACGCCAAGGCAGCGCAAGCCGACCCATCATGAGGGCTTTCGTATCAAGAGCATTGTATCCAAACGGGTTATCCAGACCCGCCCACGCAAAGTACCACGCCACGTACATCCAGTCGAATGGGGCATTGTGTCCCACAAATAGAACACGTTGCGCATCGCCTTTGACCGTTTGCACCCAGTCCGTGATTGCAATCAGAGCTTCTCGTGCATCAACACCATGTTCCTCAAGGTAAGCTCGAGTCATGCCATGAATGCTCATGGCATGGGCATCAAACCCCTCCGAAACCGGCTTCAATTCAAAATAGAATTCTTCGCCTCTCACGTGTTGTCCGTCGACTCGCCTGACCGCGACACCACCAATCGACACCATATTGAAAAAACCGGGGACAGGACCACTTGCCTCGATATCTACGCAAACATAAACCGTTTGCTCGTCCACTACCTTCATCATTTCTTTCCGTGTACACGAATGCTTTCGCGCATGTTCGACATTAATTGGTCAAGGGAAGACACTTGATAGAAATACGGGTATCTCGTGTCATGGCTCGTCATCTCGCTCCAAAATTCCCCATCAGGCTTCATAAACAAAATTCGAGGTACGTATGAAAGTTTTGGGGTGTACAAAAACACGCCCTGTGATTCGTCATCTTGATTGGCTAAGACCATCACAAACTTTTTAGATAACGCAATCAACTTTTCATTCTTCAGCGCCTTAGCAAGGGCAACACATTGTGTACACCAATCAGCGTAGATCAAAATCATCATGGGCTTGCCCGTCTCTGCGGACTGTTGCTGCCCCATTTCAAAGCTCTGCCAGGCAATCTCAGTTGGCCATTTAATGGGTGGTCTCTTTGCCCGTTTCCCCCATGCGGGTCCCAAACTCAGAATGAAGAAGACCACCAACAGATTTAAGGCGAGCATTGTACATCGACGCTGTATCATTGAGTTCACGTCACCTCTCCTTTGTCCAAGCAGACTGCCCGTCGCGCTAATGCCTCTAGATGCGCCACATCAATCGCTTGAGTCTGTACAAATGGAAACACCCACACAGGCTCGGCATTCGACTGTGCAATCGAGCGACCCAATGCTGCATGTTCTTTCGCAGTCTCCAATTCTAATTCCGCTTCCCCGACAAACCGATTAAATAATGAGCGATGTGCCGGCGTTAATTCACCTTCGACGTCAGAAATGTCGGGTCTATTCAAATCGGCTTCCATAGCTAAGCTTCGATTTAGGACAACACCACAGACCCTCAAGCCTAACTCTTCGGTCTTGCTGCGGAAAAATCGAGTCTCCTTTAGCGCCAACTCCGACGGTGAGGTCACCATCAAAAAACCCACCGTCTCAGCCCGGAAAAATTGCTGCATTTCAGACTGATTGGCATTGAGATGACCCAATAATGAACCAAACAGCAAGAAAAACTGCTGAAGGTCTTCGCGCGTGTTGCGCCCAAACGCAACATCCATGACCTGCTCAACGAGCTTCGTGGCCATACGACGAATCAAACCACCCTCGGAAGGGATAAATAAATTAAAAATCCGCCTATCCAAGAACGCGTTCGCACGGAGCGGTGCATCCAAAAATCGCAGTGCATCACGGGAGGGCGGTGTATCGAGAATGACGAGGTCGTACCGATCGGTGGATACGAACCCACACAAAGCCTCTACCGCAGTATATTCCTGCATCCCTGCGACCATGGCGGTTACATTTTGATAAATTCGATTATTGAGCAGTCGATTTGCTTCTTCCGGCGACCTAGAGAACTTTTCAACAACCTGATTAGACACCATCTGCGGATCAAGCATCCAAGCATGTAAACTGCCTGTGCATGGCTCATCTAATTCAACTGCCACCGGTTCAGGCGCATTCCGGGTAACCCCGAGCGCTTCCGCCAAGCGCTTCGACGGGTCTATGGTCACCACCAGCACGCGCAGACCAAGCCGCGCCGCATATGCCGATAAACTCGCAGAGACTGTGGTCTTACCCACACCGCCTGCACCGCAACTGACAATCACTCTTTTGGACTTTAGCAATCGGATTAAGGCATCGCTCATGGTTGTGCCACCATTTCACCAAGAATCTGATCAAGCTCATGGACGTTGCTCTCGAATGGAACCCGGACTACGGGTCTATCAATCAACGTTTTGAGCCGTGCTTCCGAAGCTGCAGCATCACGTGCTCGGGCAATGACATTTTTACCAATCCAGCCATGATCTGCACACCAGTCTGTCAACTGTTGAGCTTCCGAATCATCGAATTGCTCCTTTGGCAGCATATTGAGCAAGACGCCCGCACAATGCATTTGACTTTGCTTCAACCCATCGATCAATTCGATCGATTCTGTAACCGGTAACTGCTGGGGTAGAGTCACAATCCATGCTGCCCCTTGATTGGGATCATTGAGAATCGACTGCCCTTCTTTGAGCGCTTTGGCAATGGGGCCACTAGGAATCAAGCGAAGAAGAATCTCTGGCAATTGCGTCAGTGCTAGGGCATGACCCGTCGCGGGCATATCAACAATGATGGTTTCAAAGTCACGGTGTCCGTCTGCATCTAGCTGGTTCAATAACGTCAACAAATGATAGAACAACCCCATCTCATGGAGAGACGGCGCAGCGATCAAAAATCGAGCCACCGCTTTCGATTTGAGTGCGGCTCGAATCAAACGAGGTGTCGGGATGACTGTACGCAAGAAGGTCTCATGCCCAACACGAGCTCTGAGGGCCGTGTAGCGTAGATTTGGCGCAACCTGGCAAATACCACTGGGATTTTCAGATAGGTTCAAAAGCCGCGCCAATGGGAGTTCATCAGAATCCGAATAAGCCGGCTCAGTGACTAAGACGCGCCGTCCCCGTTGAGCGAGTGCGGAGCCAAGCGCCCGGGTGAGTGTCGTTTTGCCCACTCCGCCTTTGCCGGTCAATAGGATGACCCGATGGTGCTGAATGTGTGTTTCGTCGGTCACGACCTGCTACCAATAGATAAGATGTCTTAGGTATATCGATCCATGAGTGAAAAAACGAGCATCAAGCGTACTTTTGTGCCGTTAGCGACTAAAGAGTTGCTTTTTAGCGACTTATGAGTCGTTTTTCGGTACATTTAAACGGTATGGGATGAACAGAGATGAGAGATTGGGGGTTGCCATGCAATCGAGCGAAGAGAAGGGCAAGAAAAACTGGGGCACGTTGCCAATGGCAGTGCGGCTCAAACTCGAAGCGTGGGCCGATCATCTTCAATCTCTAACGACGGTGAACAATCTGCAGGTCTTGCGACGCATGGCGCCATCAGCACTTCGCGGTCTCTTTCTGCAACGAGGACGGAGTCGAATTGCCAGCATGAGAGCAAGCCACGATGCATACTTCGACTTCAACTACCCCAAAGACAACGCCAAGATGGAAGCCCTCTACGAAAAGGCGAAGCTGCTCCAATGGAATGGGAGTCAGGACCTAGACTGGAATATCTCGGTTGACCCCTTCAACCCGGAGGTGCCGATTCTTGGGTCATCCTTTGTGGAATGGAAAGCCTTTGAGGCATGCGGCATCAACATGAACACGAACGAGCAACGGCATTTCCTCTGGTCGATCTGCTCATGGATGCTCTCTCAATTCCTGCACGGCGAACAAGGCGCGCTCATGGCCGCAGCACAAATCACCGAAGCCACGCCAATTTTCGATGGCAAGTTCTACGGTGCAACCCAGGTCATGGATGAGGCGCGCCACGTTGAGGTATTTAATCGATACCTTGAGACGAAGATGGAACGACGCTACGACATCAACGATAATCTCTTCACCATCATTGATGGGCTGATGACTGACAATCGGTGGGATATGAAGTTCCTGGGGATGCAAATTCTCGTGGAGGGGCTCGCACTTGGTGCGTTTTCAACCCTGCACAAAATGACCGAAGAGCCCCTGATGAAGGAGATGCTGAAGCGGGTCATTCAGGACGAAGCGCGTCACGTAAATTTTGGTCTTTTGGCGCTCCGCCCCATTTACACCCAACAGCTCAGTGAAAAGGAACGACAAGAACGAGAAGATTGGGCCTTCGAAGTCGTGGTCTTGATGAAGAATCGCTTTCTTGCTCATGAAATCTACGAGGAAGACTATGCGCATCTTATGACCCGTAAGAGTTGGAACCAAATGGTCGATGCCATGCCAGGCATGGCACTCTTTAGAAAAACCATGTTTAAGCGACTCGTGCCAAATCTGAGAGATATTGGACTGCTCACGCCGCGGATCTATCCTCAGTATGAAAAGATCGGGCTATTAGAGTTTGTGCATCTCAGTGCCTCCGATGGGCTCAGCGACCAAGAATTGATGGTCGCTTAATCCTCAGGCTTAATCTCTTTATCAACGCGAACTGCTTGAACGGGAATATTACCTTGAGCGTCGGGCTCCCCTACCCACAGCGCTGATTTTCTGGGGCGACTTGCAACCGTGTGACGGCGGTAACTCCGACGGCATATCAACACCATGGCTGTTAAATCGGTTATGAAACCGGGCATCATCAAGCCCAGGGGAATGACCACCCGCGCATCCGAGAGTTGAATCCCACCTGACTGAAGTGATGAAGCATCAGAGAAATTGCGTCTGAGTAGCCTCCAGCCCGTAATCGCAGTGAGCACGCACCACAGCCACACCCAGCCGGCATCGATTCTCGACGCAACCGAACTTAAGACCAAAAGCTCGACATACACGGCAATCAAGAACGCAAAGAGGTTAGGACCGCACATCAGGGAAAAACAGCGGTGCCTTCAAGTCCGGTAATCTCGGGCAGCCCAGCCATGAGATTAAAGCACTGGACCGCTTGACCAGCAGCCCCTTTTCCAAGGTTGTCGATTGCACTTTGCACCACCAAACGGCGATCTTTAACGAACAGACCAATATGGCACCGATTCGTGCCCCGCACGTGTCGGGTATCTGGATGTTGACCGCTAGGCAGAACGGACACGAAGTACTCATCTCCGTAAAAGTTTTCATACACCTGGCGAACATCAGCCGCATCACGCCCCTCTGCTAAGCGTAGGTATACCGTGGACAGGATGCCTCGATTCATGGGCACCAAATGTGGGACAAACTCCACCTCCATCCCACCGCCGAGGATCCGCTCCATTTCAGGGGCATGGCGATGATTGAGCGTTTTGTACGCATGAAGCCCTTCTGACGTCTCTGGAAAGTGGGTGCCTAGTCCGGGCGTTCGACCAGCACCAGTAACACCACTCTTACAGTCAGCGATGGCGTGGGCATCGGTCAAAATGCCGCTCTTTAAGGCCGGCATTACGCCTAAGATAACGCTAGTTGGGTAGCAACCCGGCACGCCGACAAGCTGAGTGTCTTTGATGCGTTCGCGGTTCAATTCGGGACAGCCGTAAACCGTTCGAGCGCAATTCTCAGGATGGCGGTGAGGCTCGTAGACGCGTCCGTAGAATTCGGGGTCATCAAATCGATGGTCCGCGCTGAGGTCTAGTACCTTAACGTCTCGGTCCAATAAGGCTGCAGTGGCATCTTGAGCCGTTTTATGTGGAAGCGCCAAAAACGCGTAGTCACACTCAGCGGCGACTCGATCAGGATCGAATGTCTCGAGTGACGGTAAATCCATACCAACCAAACTCGGATTCGTTACTTCTGCCGTCTGCCCAGCATTTCGACCTGCACACAAGACCTGAACCTGAGCGGCAGGGTGAGTGCCTAAAAGACGTGTCAACTCCATCCCAGTGTACCCACTCGCCCCTACGATGGCCACCTTAATGTTCTCGCCATGATTCACGCTCAATACTCCCCAGAAGGTCTCAGAATAGTCCGTAAATATCGAAAATCGAAACGGAACACAAATGCGGTGAACACGACAACGCGCAGAGAGGTACATCCGAGGGAGATTACATTGAACAATTGGGCAGCGGCGTGTTGCTAAACCATGCCCTGGCAATTAAAGAACCACCACATGATTAAATCGTGTGGCGGTAAGGCTGCAAACCCTTCAACGTAGAGCATCTGCATTTCCCAAATGGCTGTGCATGTAAACATGGCGATTGGACTCCTTAACGAAATTAAGGGACGCCGAGAGCCGCTAAAATCTAACGGATTACGCTGCTGAGTATCTTTTTGAGAATACGAACTATGACTGTGCGAGAGCTTACTTCGAGCACTTATAGCCAGGGGAGTCCACCCAAGACGAGCCTAGAGTGTCATACTCTTGCGAGATTGGAGTGGCGCTTGATTGCTTCATTCATGTTCTCATCATCTACAATCAGAGAGTCTACCCACAGCGAGGCGAAAGCCAAATAATGAGACCAGCATACGATCGTTGAAAAAGGGTTGATGAGTGCAAGTGAGTCTAAACCAGAAAACAAAAAAGCCCCAAGGCATTGAAACCAAGGGGCTTTTCTGAATTCGTCCAGCAGTTCTGAATTAACGCTTCGAGAACTGGAACTTCTTCCGTGCGCCAGGCTGACCGTACTTCTTACGCTCAACGGCACGGGCGTCA
>JBMYRY010000089.1:0-8006 GCA_049602795.1 Bradymonadia bacterium | reverse complement strand
CAGTTAACCGAGCTGCAGACCCAAGAAGATTTATTCGTCATTGTAACCAGTGATCACGGCGAAGCGTTTCGCGAACACGGTCTGCTCTTCCATGGCCGAACACTTTACAACGAAGAAATTAGAGTGCCTCTATTCATAAGGGGACCCTCTCTGCCCGCGACAGACGTTCTGACCCCTGTTGGTTTGATTGACCTCGCACCAACCATTCGGTCGCTTGTTGGATTACCTGTTCAGAGCACCGACGGAATCGACTTAACCCATCTCGCTCATGACCGTGAGAAGCACAGAGCCTCGCCGCTTTATTCTGAACTTCTTCCATATCCTCGGTACAACCAACATCGCCTCGCAACGATCTCGAGAGATGGTCGATGGAAGTTGATCCGTAACCTCACCCGACATACAATCGAGATGTTCGACTTGTCACGTGACCCTCGGGAAAAAAACAATCGCTTCTCAGCGTCACATCCTACGGGTCAACGACTTAAGAACGAACTGGAGAGATTCGTTGATGGAAGAACAACCCGACCAGGCAACACTCGAACAGTTGACCAAAGCGATCACCGCGCTCCTGTTCGCCTCCGACAAGCCGTTGAGCGCAAGAGCGATCATTCAACTCTTTGAATCCGCTCAAGAGGCACAGCAATTCCCCCCGTTTCAAGAGAATGACGTTGATCAGGCTTTGGAACGAATTCAGAGCGACATCCTACCGCCTTTAGGACTAATGCTTGGTAAAGCCGCGGGCGGATTTAGAATCCTTACGCAGGTAGAGTTTGCTCCACTCGTAGGTCTCTTATATCCGACTAAGAAAGTCCGATTTTCTCCTGCCGCGATGGAAACACTCGCCATTATTGCTTACCGGCAACCGTGTACTCGCTCAGATGTCGAATCGGTGAGAGGCGTAGATTGCGGAGGTATGCTACGTAATTTGCTCGAACGCAGCCTAATCCGAATCATTGGTCAAAAGGATGAACCTGGTCGACCGCTCATCTACGCAACCACCGAAGAATTTCTCAAGGTGTTCTCGCTCGACTCCCTAAACGAACTGCCCCCCTTGCGACAAATTGAGAAACTGAGTGACGAGTCCAACTTTAGATCGGAGTTATTGGCAGACATTGAACCCGAGGTGCCCCATTCTGAAGAATCGAAAGCAGACAGCGCTCAACTCGCATTTAGCACTTCTTTAGAAAGTACAAAAACATCGGCTGACTAAAGCCGCTCCCCCGTCCCTGCAGCATGCTCACCGCGTTCATCAATATCAGAGATGCATGCCTGTAGGTAGACCGGTCCGCCGACGCTTTGCTGCACAACGGAGACCAGTGAGAGTCGTGCCATTTCCAAGAGCGCCAAAAATGTCGTAATGACCTCTTCCCGCGTCTCAAGACGCGCACACAAGCTCGCAAAACTCATTCGACCGCGAGTTGATAAACGGGCACTAATCTCGGCAATGCGTTCACCAATCGAAATCTGTTCAACGTAGATTTCATGCGGCGGTGCGAACTGTTTCTTAGACAAAATGGCTTGTAACGATAACGCTAACCGTCCCGCGTCGCTCAATGCCAGTTCTCGGTCTGCACGTTGACTCTTCATTGGCGTCGATGTGCAAACAAAGACATCTCGGTCCATCAGGTCTCGACCACTCAGCTCTCCAGCAACCTCTTGAATGCTCTGAAGCAATAACAACCGTTGCACAAGGTCTGCTCGTGGATCATGTTCAAGCTCAGCCTCGGGATTTAAAGCCACCGGAGTTGGTAATAAAAGTTGGCTCTTGAGATGCACCAGTTGTGCAGCGAGGGAGAGAAATCCCGCCGCTAAATCGAAGCCCCTATCCTTTAACTCATCAAGGGTATCAAGGTAGGCCCGGGTTAATTCCGAAATCGGAATATCAAAAATGTCGAAGGCTTCTTTCCGAATCAATTGAAGCAACAGATCGAGTGGCCCACTAAAACCGGGTAATTCAATCTCATACCCATCAGCCGTACGAAGTATATGATGATCATCTGACTGCATGAACTAAAACGTCCTCAACCAACCAAACCAAAATCCGAGCAACTGAAAGATCGGTTCAAACAGCCTCCCTGCCACTAAGAAGAGCATCAAGAACAAAAGATTGCCATACTGTTCTAACCAACCAATCACCGCCCCACGGGGATGAATCGATTTGAGTACTGAGAATCCGTCAAGTGGTGGAATAGGAATCAAATTAAACACCGCCAGGATAACATTGACGACGACCAACATGTGAACCAGGTGTTGAATTGCAATTAGACTTGGGTCATTTGCCCGGAGAACTAGAACATAGACTAGACTCGCCAACAGACACAAAATTAGATTGCACACCACGCCAGCAATAGACACGAGAAACTCTGCCAGCCTAAACGAAATCCCCGCCCGTATCTTGGACAAGTTAACGGGCGTGGATGCGTAACCAAACAAAAAGCCCATGAATGCACCAATGAGAGGAATGATAACGGCCCCAATAGGCTCCGCTTTCATAATCACAAGAGGATTAAGGCTGACACGCCCATATTGTCGAGGCGTTGGATCACCTAATCGATCAGCGACCACCGCATGCCCAAACTCATGGATCGTGATCGACACAACAATCGCAACGAAGGCAACGAGCACCTCTCTGAATTCAATCGCATCCATACCTTAGCCTCGCGGATGATGTTGACGATGTAAAGCAGCCAATCGCTGCTTTGAGACATGTGTATAAATCTCGGTGGTGGATATGTCTGCATGCCCCAGCATCAGTTGCAAACTACGAAGGTCCGCCCCCCGTTCCAACAAGTGTGTGGCGAAGGCATGCCTGAGAATATGAGGACTCACTCGCGTTTCAATACCTGCACGCCGAGTAATCGACGCCAAGTTCTTGTGAAAGCCTTGCCTGGTCATCGGACGACCTAAACGAGTTAAAAATAGATACCCGGAGCCCTTCAACGTGCTTTTCTTAGACAGCAAGAGTCGATCGGATTGCACGTAGGTTTCAATCCATTGACGAGCGGTTTCACCGAGGGGTACAATACGCTCTTTGTTCCCCTTGCCTACGACACGAATATAGCCTTGCTCAAGATGTAAATTATCGACCTTAATGGATACCAACTCAGACACTCGAAGACCGGTAGCATAAAGCAACTCAAGCATGGTGCGGTCGCGGACGCCACGCGGGGACGACAAACTCGGAGTCTGCAACAAGCGCTCCACTTCATTCAGAGATAATGTGTGCGGCAGGGTCTTCCCAATCTTAGGTAAATCAAGGTGAATCGTCGGGTTTTCAGTCTGATAGTTCTCAGCTACAAGAAAACCAAAAAAACCGCGGAGGGACACAAGACCTCGAGCTTGGGACCGTGCACTGAGTCCGTTTGACTCTCGATATGCCAACCAGCCACGAATCATCATTACCTGCTCGCTTTGCTCTGATTGACTACAGTAGCCAATAAAATCGGCGAGGTCTCGCTGATATGCGCTCACCGTATTTGCAGCAAGTCCTCGTTCCAGACGAACCCAATCGAGATAGACGTCCACGAGAGTCTCCAATGCGTCAACAGTCAACCGTTCACTCATCACTCTCTTATCGTTTCGCTAATTTTGAACGCAAGGCATGCAAGAAATTGAGCGCTTGCAAGGGCGTCATCTCATCAATACGAGCGGCTCGGAGATCCTGCTCGATGCGACTCGGCGCGGACGGAACTGGCGGCGGTGCAAATAGACTCATTTGCATCCGGCTATCGGCATGACCTCCACCGACCCGTGGGACATCGTCGCGCACATCCGGCGCAGGCATGCCATCAAGTTGACTCAAGACAATTTTCGCACGTTCGACAACGGCGTTGGGTAATCCCGCAAGCCGTCCAACCTGGATGCCATACGACCGACTAGCCGCTCCGCGAATCAGTTGTCTCAAAAAGAGTACATCATCGTTCCATTCTTTGACCGCAATGGACAAGTTCACGACTCGAGGCTTAAGGTCCTCAAGTTGAGTCAACTCGTGATAATGAGTTGCAAAAAGAGTCCGGGCGCCTATGACATCGTGAATGTACTCAGCCACTGACCAAGCAATCGATACGCCGTCGAAAGTACTCGTACCCCGCCCAATTTCATCTAGGATCAAAAGGCTTTTGTTGGTTGCTTCTGCCAGAATCGTCGCCGTTTCGTGCATCTCGACCATAAAAGTAGAGCGACCTGCCGCTAAGTCATCTGCTGCTCCAACGCGGGTAAAAATTCGATCGACAACACCGATGGCAGCGGACTCGGCCGGCACAAATGACCCCATTTGAGCCATCAAGGTACATAAGGCGACCTGACGCATGGTTGTTGACTTCCCCGCCATGTTGGGTCCCGTGAGGATAATTAAGTCTTCATTTTCGGAATCTAGTGTCACCGAGTTTGGTACAAACTCTTCACGACCCACAGCATCCTCCACGACGGGATGTCGGCAATTCACGAGGTCAATTCGGTCCTTTGCATCCACCAAGGGGCGTACGTACTCGTTTCGATGCGCGATCTCTCCAAAAGTCGTCAATACATCTAGGTCAGCTAATGCTTTTGCCGTCTGAGATATGCCTTCGGCATACTGACCCACTTGCGTTCTCAACGCATTGAACAGTTCGCTCTCAAGTAGAGTTCTACGTGATTGAGCATTGACGACCTTCTCCTCAAAGGCTTTCAACTCCTCGGTAATATACCGCTCGGCATTCGTGAGCGTCTGTTTGCGTATATAGTGCTCTGGTACTTGACTAACTTGCGTTCGTCTGACCTCGATAAAATATCCAAACACCCGATTAAACTTAACCTTTAGGGTGCCGATCCCCGTCGCTTCTCTTTCTCGTGTTTCAAGTGCAAGCAAAAAGGCCTGACTTTCCGAGGCGAGGTTTGTCCATTCATCTAATTCTTCATTGAAGCCAGAACGAATTACACCACCATCCTTAAGCACCGGCGGCGGGTCATCAGCAAGTTGTTCCGCAAGCACATCACGAACAGTTTGGGTATCGCCAATCCCTAACAACGACGGCCTGAGTGGTTCGATCGCCTGAAGTTCTTCAATCAATGCAGGAATCTCTTCAAGGCTCAGTCGCATAAACCACAGATCTCTTGGAGACGCATTGCCTGCCGCCGCTCGACCATTCAACCGTTCTAAATCATATATTTGACCGAGAATCGCTCGTAAACGTGCCCGTTGTGTTGGATGAGTACTCAACCACTCCACCGCATCGAGTCTCGCGTTGATGCGCTCAGGAGAAATAAGAGGAAACGACATCCAATGTTTGAGACGTCGCCCCCCCATGGCAGTGGCCGCCCGGTCTAAAACTCCGAGTAGTGAACCTTTTTTTCGACCATCCATGAGCGTCCGAAACAGCTCAAGATTCTGCTTAGCCGTTTCGTCGAGGATCAAGGTGTCATCAGTGCGATACAATTCGAGGGTTCGCGCATGTATCGGCAACGTCCCTTGAGTGTCAGTCACATAATCGCAAATGCCACAGACAGCTTGGATGGATAGTTCAGGACGAGCGAACCCAAAATTTACGATCGCGGTCTGAGCATCAACCTGACTGTCAAGGTCTCCACAGGACAATAAACTCAGATGAACTCGACTATGCTCTCCCTTAAACCGGTCACTGTCATCCCGAGTAATCGCTAAACGCATCCTCTCAGTCAGTGTGCCTAAATCGGACACGTCAAAATGATGTGGAATGAGCACTTCTCGGGGTTCCATTCGGCTCAATTCGGTTTGAAGCATCGCAAGGTCATTAACTTGAGTCACTCTAAAGGAACCCGTCGAGACGTCGAGACATGCAATGCCCAAGCCTTGACCATCGTCGGATGTGGACACCGCTGCAAGATAGTTACTTGTGCGGGCATCTAGACTCGCCTCATCGATGACAACGCCCGGAGTGACAACACGAGTTATGCCTCGCTTAACCAACCCCTTGGCCATTGTCGGATCTTCCAATTGTTCGCAGACAGCAACCTTGAAGCCATGGCTGAGTGCCTTGGACAAATAAGCGGGAAGTTGATGATGAGGAAATCCAGACATCGGAGCCGGTACAGAGGACTCTTTATCCCGTGAGGTGACAGTCAAGTCGAGGTACTGACCCCCAAGCTCCGCGTCCTCGAAAAACATTTCATAAAAGTCGCCCATGCGAAAAAAGAGCAAGGCGTCAGGATATTCATGCTTTGCATCAACATACTGCTTCATCATAGGTGTAAGCTTCACACCCGCGGGAATCCCATGCTTCGCCTCAGTCGTATGTGGTACAGATGCCATGGCTCACAAGTACTTGATGCCTGGTTCGGGTTCAACAAGACTGGATAAAAAAACTGCATTTATACAACTTTTTTGCCAGCCGAGCACTCAGATGAACCAAGAACTAAACCATCATGGGCGCCCATGATTCTCGAGCGCTTCCAGAATTGAGAGTTAGTCAGTCGACTTACGCCATTCGGTCCCCTGCGGGGTATCTACGAGCACAATACCCTTCGCGAGCAGTAGGTCTCGGATCTCATCGGATCGCTGAAAGTTCTTGTCTGCGCGTGCTTGATTTCGTTCCGCGATGAGTCCTTCAATCTCAGAATCTAGGTCCATGACCTGTTCTTGAAAATCGATGACACCGAATACCCGATCGACTTCGGCCATAAACTCGAGTACGAGTTTCGCATCCTCAGCGGCGGGCTCAAGCCGATTAATCGTCGTCATTAACTCATACATCACGGCGAAAGCTACCGAGGTATTGAGGTCATCTTCTAATGCCGTCTTGAACTTATCGCGGCACTCACTGATCGTTTTTTGAACCGCTGGTTGGGATGGGCCTTCTGGGCGTCTGGGCATTTCGAACGCCACGAAGTTATTGAGTTTAGCGCGTAATTTCTTCGCCTCATCGAGCAGCTCTAAATCAAAGGGTAATGGCGCTCGGTAATGTTGTTTAAGCATGAGCATTCTCAAATCTTTACCGGTATAGCCCATCTCCAAAAGCTCGGGAACTGTGTAGAGTCGCCCTTTACTCTTGCTCATTTTTCGTCCGCCAATTTCCAACCAGCCGCAATGTACCCAATACTTCACGTACTGTTTGTCATTGCATCCTTCGCTTTGAGCAATCTCACACTCATGATGTGGGAATTTATTGTCTGGTCCACCCGTGTGAATATCTAAGGTATCTCCGAGATATGCCCTAGACATGGCCGAGCACTCAATATGCCAACCTGGAAAGCCCCTACCCCAGGGGGAATCCCATTGCATCAAATGTTTCGCATCACGTTTCCATAACGAGAAATCGAGGGGATGTTTTTTGTCCGATCGTTCTTCAACTCGACCAGAGGCCCCCGCCTCGAGTTCCTCAAGCCTATTTCCGCTCAACACCCCATATCTAGGCCACTGGGTAATGTCGAAATACACATTGCCGTCTACTTCATATGCAAGACCCTTTGACAGGAGTACCTCGATCATCTCAATCATTTGAGGAATATGGTCGGTAGCTCGTGGATAGTGATGTGCAGGTGGAATTTCCATGAGTGCGAGGTCATCTTTAAAGTTATCCTCTTCGACTCTTGCGATCTCCCAAGGATCCATTTTCCGAAGTGCCGCTTCCTTTTCAAGCTTGCAGTCACCCGTCGCATCAACGAGGTCATCTTCAGTGAGATGTCCCACGTCAGTAATGTTCATCACTTGCGTTACGTCATACCCAACATACTCCAAAGAACGTCGCAGTAAATCGGCCATGACGAACGCTCTGAAGTTACCAATATGCTGACGCTTGTAGACAGTCGGTCCACAATTATACATACGTACCTGTCCCGGAGTGACAGGCTCGAAATCTTCTACTTTTTTCGTCAGGCTGTTGTAGAGTCTCAAAAAAGGACCTCCATATTCGAATCAATCATCGGCGGCAAGATTCATTTATCTTGCGGTGACGCCACACAAAAATATCGCCTATATTGCCCAGAAAGTGCCTCAATGACTAGTGGAAAGATAAAGCAATCGAGTCTACGGGTAATATCGGCAAAGCTCCGAC
>JBMYRY010000088.1:0-8008 GCA_049602795.1 Bradymonadia bacterium | reverse complement strand
ACTTGATAAGTCTGTGGGGTGTTACTCAGCCGAGATTGGTGTTGTGTGCGGTTTTCGATTTCTTGAGTTCACACACGACGGCAAGCAGGATTATCTCACTCGATTGCATGAGTTGCTTAACAATGGAGCACTGAAGCGTCTTGTTGGGCATTGGTCCGCGATTGTTGATGGGCGCATGAACGCGCGCTCTATTGAACGTAGTTCAGAGACCCTGTCCATGGATGATGTACTCCGTGATTGCGTTCGTCTCTATGGCGCCAAACAAGTCGAGGCGCAGTCGAGTGTTACCGCAGACATCGAACGACTCGGTATTTCGGACGCCGTTGGTGCTGTCCTGCTTGAACATTTAGCTAAAGCGCAGGAATTGGCTGGAGATGTACTCTCGGCATTTCGAACCTTTGAGCGAATACCCACGAATGAACGTGGCTTAATGACGAAGATGTGGTTAAGGGGCTGGCTGGTGCGAGATCCGGACGTTAGACTTGCCGAGACCCTTGTTGATCAACTCCCTGATGAGGATGTGGCCCATCACTTCGAATTACAACTTGGTCGACTCTATTGGCTTGCTGGACAGACGGCTTCGGCTATACGTTGTTACACCAAATTGATGCATTTCGATCGCTTCCGGTTTTTCGCACTGAACGAATTGGGGTCGAGTTTGGCGGAAGCCGGTCGTCGACGTGAAGCGGCGCAGTTCTATGCAGAACTGGCTAAAACAACTCGTTCGCGCGTTAGTCGCCGAGCGTTGCTTCGCGATTCGGCTGAATGGTTGGAGAGCGAGGGCGCGCAGGAGCGCCTGGGTGAAGTATACGAATTATTGTATCGGGAATTTGTGGGCGAGTATGAGTATGTCCTGCGCGCTAAAGCGGCATTCTTGAAGGTTGGGCAAGCACGGTCATTTGCTGAGTTCCTCGAGCGTATTCGTAGTTTGGCACTTTCGAGTGCTGATCGCGCTAGTCTCGAATTGGTGAGTCTGTACGCGAGAACACTGCACAAAATCGATGATGCCAAGAGGGTTTGCGAAGAGCTCGTTGAACGTGCATTTCATCTTGATGACCGATGTTTGAGGCAATTGGCGACTGAAACAACGGAACTGGCGCTCTGGCCGGAAACGGTACAGGTGTATTCCTGTTTAGTGGAGCGGTTTGAGAATAATCCGGAGTTGTTTGAAATGTTTGCCTATCGATTAGCCAGTGTGCAACAGGATAAGTTAGGCACACTGAAGGCGGCACGAGGGACGCTCGAGAAGATTCTTGCTTTTAAACCGCAAGCGCCCGAAGCGCTGGAAAGATTAGCTGACTTATCATGTATAGATGGCTCCTCAAATCTTGAAGCCCGCGATGCCCTTCGACGAGCTATCGGGCTAATTGAGCGCGGCGAGAGTCGGGCGCGCTTGCTGATCAAACTAGCAGAAATTGAATCTCAGGACGGTCAGCAGGAAGCAGCGCTTCGTTTGCGACATGAAGCGCTATCGGATTCGCCTGCAGACCTTGTCTTGGTGGGGCAGGTTGTTGAAGAACTGGTCACTCTTGGTCGAGAACGAGAAGCCGGCGCCGCACTGTTGAAATATGAACTCCTTAATCAGGGTAAAGTTGCAGATACACGGGAATTATCGCGCCTCCGTAGCTTGTTAAGTGACAGCACTGGGGAAAGTGTTCTCACGCGAGAGAAAGACGACGGGTCCGATGGTGGCTTGCTTATTGTTCGGCAGATGATTGCCCAAACGGCTCTGGCGCACGAGCATAGTGATGATGAACGGCGTTGGCTGCAGACGCTCGAACGTGGTCGGGTCGATGAGGTGAAATTGAGTGTTGGCTATTGCCAACGCCTTCGAGAGCAATCCTTGAAACGGGTACTAAATACACCGCGAGACCGTGTTCTGGAGGTCATCTGCTGGCTCGATGCGGTGTTCTCTGCTGAGCCCGTCGTTGATGAAGATCTACCTCCGCGACCTCTCGAAGCAAATACTCGATTTACGGGTGACATCAAACAAATTCGTTGGGCCGCCTTGCCGGTGCATGCGGGCTTCAGGTCTGGCGATGCTCTCGTGCTCAGCCGGGAAATTCGCGAGTTTGAACCGGGTCTTAGACGTTTTTTTGTTCAGTACTTCATTGAACTGTCAGAGTTGGGAGGGCTCTCATTTACTCGATGGTCTAGTGACCACCTCTTTGCGATGGTAGATGAATTTTGTCGATATCGTCTTGGGGCAAGTTCTTCTACTGATGTGAAAAGAGTGCGGCTGCGTGAGTTTTACGAAACGGTTGAACACCAAGATTTCGAGCGTGAACTGATTGAGAGGGTCCATCAGTCAATTCAACTGCTTAGAACCATCGGTGAAGAATTGGTGGGCAGTGCACTGGAGTTGTCTTTATTCGCGTCAACATCGGTTGAAACTGCTTTTCGAGGATTAGAATTCCTTGATGAATCACTCGGTCTGCATCAACGCGCGACAGAGACATTGATGATTGAACTATTGCCTCGAACAATGTTGAGGCATCAAGGCGAATTTGGGCGGTTAAATGAAGGAGGAGTAGGGCGGTGAACGCATCTCTCCGAGATTGGTTGGCGTTAATCCGCCTCCCCGCAATATTCTCTGCCCCTGCCGATGTGATCGGCGCGATGGGACTTGCGGCTGCCATCGAAGTCGATATTGAAATCATTCAGATGCTTCAGTTGATGCTGGTGGCCTTGCTTTTGTATATGAGCGGGATGATTACCAATGACATATTTGACCTCGATGTTGATGCTGTTGAACGTCCAGAGCGACCTCTTCCGAGCGGTAGAATACGAGCGACTCATGCCTGGCGAGTCGCACTTGCTATGCAGTTGGCGGCATTGTTGATAGCTGTTGGTGTGTCTCCGACGACCGGAGTGTGTGCAGCGATTCTCTGTGCATTAACTTACGTCTATAATGGCGTCACTAAGGCGACGCCCGTCGGTCCATTGGTCATGGGGCTGTGCCGCGGTGCCAATGTGTGTCTTGGGCTATCTGTGCTCCCTAGTTTTGGTCTTGCCAACCAGTCTTGGCTAATGGTCTTGACCATTGTGCTATATATCTGGTCTGTCACCCTAGTTTCAAGATATGAGGTATTCGAACCGGGGCAAGACCTAAAGGCAAGGGTAGCCGTCACCCGACTTCGTCTATCAGGTTTTCTGGCCTTCATCTATTTTCCTCTTTCCTGTCATGCCATCTGGTGGACATGCCTGATCTTGGGGATGTTGCCGCTTTGGCTCAATGTTTCAGGTTTTCGTTTTCGTCAGCTAGACGGACCGGTAAAGTTGGAAGTGATTCGGGGGTTACAAGGCATTTTGGTTGTGTACATATCGCTTTGCGTGGTGATGGGCGGCTACCTATTTGCACTGAGTCTACTGGGACTACTGCTTTTAGGTCGGCAAGCGGGAAGATGGTTTTACGCGACCTAGCTCTCTATTCGACGAGATGTATGTAGAGGTCGACAGGGGTTCCTTTGGCGGGAATTGTCCTATGGTTCGCTTCAAAGCCCTGATTGGGACCTTTGTGGGCGTTACCAACAATACTTTTGATGCCGATGACCGCCTGACTGTCGTTGATGACGGCAATGAGGCTTTGCTCATAGTTTGCTTCGTAGCGCCCTTGAACAAACTTTGATCCGACAAAGCTCCAAAGGAGACCCTGTCCTTTCTTAAGCTTCAGTCGGTCGTATAAGAAATGTGCAGCTGGATGCTTCTTAATTACCCCGGTTTTGGGATCTTTCCATTCCGCGGTGATGGTTACTTCTGAACCGTAGTCGCCACCACCTGGTTGACCTCCGATCAGCAATAGAGCGAGGTGGAGGTGACTTGGGACACCAAAGCTTAAAAAGACACACTCGTGTAGTTTCCCTCTGGGACCGCAACTCAGATACTCCAATATTTCCTGTTGCTGATTAACTTTGCTTTTGATGCGGATCCATTTCTCCTTCTGATTTACGATGAATTGTCCAATCGCGAAATGCTCTGCATCAATTCGACGAACCGGAGGTGGCGTATTTATCTTTTCGCCCGTGCTGAGGTCGGCACTGGAGTTTACCCAGAATTGTTCTCCCGCTTGCTTATTTTCGTCTTTAAAGTCACTGGGAGGTGGCGTTTTTATCTTATCGGGGTTCGCTGAGTTTTTTTCCTTAATCTCGGGCTTGGGTTCGCTAGACGGGGGCCTTCTTGAGCCACTGTCATCCTTACCAGAACAGGCGATCAGTGTCCCCAAAATCAAGTATGCATAGAGCTTCATGCCTTCTCCGCTCGGATAATGGTGTAATGGATAGGGGCAGGCAACTGATTGACAGTTGTGACGGTCAGTCCGAGTTCATTGAGGTAGGCAGACTGCTCTTTGACAGAGTGGGCTCGCCCGTGATTAGCAAGCACACGCATATTGATGGAGAACATCGTTGAAAATAGGGGACCGGTTCGTTCATCGTTGACCATCACATCACTAATGTAGAGTATGCCGCCTGGGTTGAGTGCGGTCGTTGCCTTACTGAGTATGCTTCTCACACCGTCTGGCTGTTCGCGATGTAAGACGCCCGAAATCAAAATCGCGTCATAGCTGCCCTCGAGTCTGTCTTGATAGTAATCGAAATCAATGCAATTGACCCGTTCACCGCCACTCATTGATGAGACGATGTTTCGTGCGTGCGCGATCACCGGCGGTAGGTCCGCGACAGTTGCCGATAGAGACGGGTACTTGGCCGCAAGGAGGGCGCTATACGTGCCCGGACCGCCACCTACATCAAGTAGAGTTTTGACCGACTTCAGGTCGATTAAGTTGATCACGGCTCGACCAACAGAGAGGGCTCGATGGTGCATGCCGTAGACAAAGTTCCGAGTTTGGGTTTCCGTATCCCCCAGATATTCATTGGGAGAGTGAACAGGCTTTCCACTTTTTATGGTTTCCGCCAGACTTGCCCACTTTGGGTAGACATCTGCATTGTACAGTAAGGCTGACCCCATGTAGGTTGGGCTCGCATCGACAAGAAAGACCTTCGTGATTTCGGCGTTGCTGAATGAATCTCCGTTCCTTGTCAGCAAATCAAGACTGCAAAGACCCTCGAGTAGAGCTAAGAGTGCGGTTTCATCGCATTCTGCTTGATTTGCCAGTTGACGAGCAGAGAGCGAACCCTCGCCGATTAGACTAGGAATACGCAATTGAATCGCAGCCATTAAGGTCGCGCTTTGCCAATATGCGGTTGATATCTCTACAATTCGGGCTGGATTCTGCATAGGTTTCTCTCTTTAATCTCATGTGGTTTTTCAACCATGCTACGTCAACCCCGTTTCAAATCAACCCAGACGACAAAAAGATGCTATTAAATCGTGTCTCCGTAGTGTTGAATAAACAAAAAGGAGAACGGAAAAGCGTGTTTTTAAAGTGGCTCAAAGACCGAAATAAGGGCGAAAATACCGAAGTTGAACCTGAGTCTACTGCGCCTGTAGGTATGGGCACCATTGACCTTAATCCGTTCGGGAAGGTGGACGAGCAGAGTGAGACGACCGACGCGGAGACGTCTTTGATGCCTGCAGTACAGGATGATGGCGCAACCGAAATCTGGCAAACAGTGGGACCGTCGGAAGGTGAGCAGGAAGACCGTGATGGTGTACAGCATTCGGTTGACCAGTATGGTATGGCTCCACCTCAGACCTCATTCGTTCATGAGCCGTCGGTCACGTCTACTCCACCTGCCGATTTGGGGATTGTGATTCCGTCACTGAGAATTCAAGCGATTGAGTTACGTAACCGATTAGATCAGAGGACCGATGATGGCGAACCAGAGGAAGTCGCCCGGCTGTGGAAGGCGTATCTTCGACTTGTGCCGTCGGATACGAATGGGTGGCTTAGCCTAGGTGAGTTGCATTTGAGCCAAGGGCAACTAGAAACAGCTCAAGCCGTGTTTCGAGCGGCGCTTGAATTCCAGCCAGATGACGCATTGACGAACGGCGCGTTGGGGCACACCTTAATGACTCGCGGTCAGTTTAGTGAGGCCCGACAGTTTTTGGCCCTTGCGTGCGAACAAATGCCGAATGAGCTTGAGTTGCAAATGGTCTTTCTCGACTACCTAAAGGCCTGTGGGGATGATGAGGACGCCACAAGGCAATCAACGATTGTAGAGGAGTTGAGGAGAGGGGCGCGGTGATGACTCCGATTGACTCATTTGAGACAGCACTGTTTGACGTATTTATCTCGATGTATGAGGCACGTTGGCAGGATGCGGTGAAACATCTTGAAAACATAGAACAGGTATGTCGACGTCATAAGCACGCCATCGCGTTACCTGCGGTTTTGCTCAATCAAGTAATTGCCTACGAACAACTTGGGCGTGATCAACAGGTTCGGCGAGTTTGGGCTGATTTGTTAGAACTCTGCGATGACCGAAACGTATTTCAGGCGGTTACGCCTTACGGTCGAACACACCTTCAGCGCTACCTTGTGACGCTGGGGTCATCACCCACATTGGATGAATGGGTCAAAGAAACGGATACGCAGGAGAAGACCGTTCCGCAGCTAGTGCCTCGCTCAAGTGCTACACGTTTTTCGAGCCATGCCCTTAAGGGTATGCATCCTGCGGTCATTGGTCTTAGTCTCGGCTTCTTGTACGCGTTCTCCGAACCTGATTCGGCGGAAAGAGATTGGTTAGACCCACTGGTGAATCTATTTGGTGTTGATGAACAGCCTGCCACGTTTATTGAGTTGATGACTCTGCTTGAAAGTGATCCACGCGACACTGTGCGCGTTTACCGATCCCTATGCAAAGTTTTGGAAACGCCCCAACGCAGTTCTATTGTTATCGTTTTTCTTTCTTGGTTAGCCGCCCTGAAGATGGAGGGGGATGGCTTACCCCATAAACTTTCGTTTTCTCCAAGCCCGCCCCAAGAACAAAGGCTCTTATTCACACTGCGACTGCTCGGTAGACTTATCGATGGTCTATCCGATCAACCCGCTTATGAAGGAATGATCGAAGCCAGTTGGGAGGCTGTTCATCGAGTGTCGATGGAGTTGCACCATTTGATCGACGTCCGTAAGGAGCGTGGAGGAAAAAAGAGTGCCGATGTCGAGGTCAGTGCTGAAGCTACGTTTTGGCGTGCCCGCGCCGAATTCTATTTTAATCAAACTGAGACCGCACTTGAGCGTCTTCGTCCGGTTGTGTTGATTGCGAGTAGGCAAGCCCTAAATTCTCATACGATGGCGCTCAAGATTCTCCAGTTGCAGGGGCAGTTGTTGGAGAAGTTGAAACAATTTGATGAAGCTCGAACTGCATATTTGCGCGCCATCACCGTGACCACGCCAAAGTTTGCGCCAAACACTCATCTCGCGGGGTTTTCTCAGGTCGCTTCGCGAATCGAAGAAGGGTCCCATATCGCGCTTGAGTACATGCAGGTTTTTGCCGGGGCGGTGAGATTGGGGGGGATTGATGAAGCGTATCGAAACGAGGCATGTCTAGACTTGATCGAAATGATGCGGATGCACCTGACGCCCGTGGAACACGCTACGGGGGCGGGAGAACTATCCCTCGCACAGGCGTATCATGGTGACCAGAACGCAGGGCGAAATGCATTCATGTGGTCGATGCGAAGCGGTAATCCTGCATTGATCGCAGGGGCATGGACCTATCGAGTTCTCTTAGAAGATAGCCTGTTTGAATCGTCTTCGAGACATGAGTTTGATGGACTCATGGACCTTCTGGAAAGTCTGCCGGTAAGCGGCTTTCGTCTAACCATTCAGTTACTGGTGGCCGAAGGGATCTTAAGGAGTGGGGTTCGAACGCTACGACCTTTGGCGGAAATGTTGATAAGGCGAGCTGCATTAACGCTGTCGAACCCGGGGTATAGAGAGCGGGGTGACCTTCGTCTATTTTATTTGCCCAGTAGTTGGGAGGCATCTCTCAGTGATATGATTGAGGCGGCGATTCAGGTGGAGCTAAGTGCTTCGCTTCGTCCACTATTGAGCGTTCATGAAGCGGTTACGACTACGGAACGAACCGAACCTGGCTTTGACGTC
>JBMYRY010000087.1:0-8084 GCA_049602795.1 Bradymonadia bacterium | reverse complement strand
CAAAAGTGCCTGAGAGCGTCTCCAACAGTGCGCGTGATCGCTGTTTCAACGCTTTGTCATCTGACGGCATCTTTAGGCTTTTACCGCTCTCAACACCAATCACAATGTGGTCAGCCTTTATCATTTCAGGATGTACAAACTTCGTTCGATTCACACGATACACCCGTCTTACTTCATCTTCGGGCACCGCTGACTCAACATGTTGAGCTTCAAACACAGACTTTAGATAAACCCATGCTAGCGCTTCACGTTGCCGCTCCATCACATAGACATCTGCGGACATGCCACGCTTCGAAGCAATTTGAGCAAGAATTCTGTTGTCGATCAGTGTTTGAACAGCATCTTCAGGTGAATCCGTGGGAAACTCGGTTAAGTACCTTTCCACCGCCGATCGAGTGACCACAATCTGTTTCGTTAATCCCGGAGCAGTCGCTAGCACCTCATCGGGGGCGGCCCGAGCAACGACAACGAACAAACTGAGTAACATGAGAATAAAGGTACCGCCTCGAAGGCTCAAACACACCCACGAAAGACTATGATTCATCGAGTGTCCATTTCAGAGTGACCCTCTGTCCGTTTCGCAAAAGGACAACCGAAAAAGCACGTTCCGTTTTGAGCTTGCCCCACGCAGCCATGTATTGAGCCGGTGTTTCAAGGCGAACCCCATTTGCCGAAACGATGATATCACCGGTTCGAACGGGTCCACTCGCCGACAAGACCGGATGTGGTGTCCGTTGAATAAGCCGAAAGCCCAGAAACTTCTTATCTTTGTATGCAGGTTCAACCAAAAACGATCGAATCATTGCGTGAGGTCCACTCTTGAGAAGAGCTTCAACATCATCCTTAGTGACCTTCTGTGAAGTTTTCGCTGAGGCAAGAGGTGTCGCGGAACCAACGGAGAGCGTCCCCAAGCCCACTAATGTTGCCGCGCAGAGCGCATGGCAAGCGATTCTAAGACAATAACGCATTGACTTGCTCCATGATCAATTGATGCACCTCATCTACCGTCCGGTTTCCATCGATCTTTACCATTCTATCAGCATCACGCAACTCGAAAGCCGCCAGATACCCTTCACGAAGCCTGCTCTGAAATGCCTCAACTTCGTATAGTTCATCCTCTAACGCACGTTCATCACGACGCCGTAGCGCCACATCAACATCTACATCTACAAAAAAGACAATGTCAGGGGTCTTCATGGGCTCGTTCAAAGACGAGACGTATGCTGTGCCGACCTCAAGCCCCTGATACGCTAAACTCGAGTGATAGTATCGGTCGCAAATGACATGGACCCCTTTGGATAACAGCGGTTCGATGAGGCTTTCGATGTGTTCACTTCGATCAGCTGCGAAGAGCGCAGCGATGGCCTGTCCGCCCACTCGCTGCCCATCCTCACGGGTGACTTGCCCGCGCAAAATTGAACGAATCAATCGACCGATGGGTCCATCGGAGGGTTGCGCAGTGACCACCGATTCAAGTTTCCTCGAATTCAGAGCTGATTTCAGTCGGTTTGCCTGAGTTGTGGTTCCAGCGCCATCGACACCTTCTAAAACTATGAACTTGCCCCGTTGCAACGCTTTAATCCTCATTCAACTCGCCATTGGTTCCTAGTATTATGCGATTTCTCAGCGCGTTTCTAGTCGCTCGATGGCAGACTGAACTTCTTTTTGGAGTGAAGGGCTCTCATGGAAAGCGAGAATACTCAAAACCTCTGGGATCCGCGGGTGCTCGAGTGTGGATAGAGTTCTAATCACAGTGCGTGTCCATTCAATGTGATTAAGGTCGATCAGATCAATCAATTGGTTGGCTGCTCGATGCCGTTTCCGCTCGCCAATCAACGCAACCAACCGGAACCGAACATCTAAATCGGTGGTCGCCTTTAGCCCTTCATCCACGACGAGATCGAGTTCATTCTCTTCACACAGGGAAATTCGCTCAAGTAATACCTTTTGGCTCGCCGTCTGTCCTTCTTTAAACCTCCGGGTCACATCAGCAGTGTCTTTGACCAACATCGCCAAGGCATCTTCCATGTGCCTGATGAATCGACGCAATGATTGTTGCTCACCGAGATTATCCAAGTGGCGAGGCTTGACCGATGGATCGGGTAAAACGGTTAGCTCGACCTCGGCATTAAGACCCGTTCGGATGTGCTTCAGTCGGAGCGAGGCGGACCAATGATAAAGGTTTTTTACCCGTCCTTGCTCTTGCTGTTGTCCGTACAGTACCTTTGGCTCGATCTGCACACTTAAGGATTGAAAGCAGTCTGACAGCCTAGGTTGGTCATTTTTCCAGCGATTCAAACTTTTGCGTATCGTGGTTTGGGCAGTTGTTAGTGTCGCATCGTCGGCACGTCGTCCCAAGGGCGTTACATCAAGAATCGGACTGATCATGATGGCGTTGGGCGCGGGATCGTCAAAACAACCCAGTGCCCCTGCATACACCACCATGAGTAACAACCACGCAAGGGCTGCCTGAGACCTCTTCAAGATCATCCGCTTAGCTGTTCGTTGGTTTGTGCTGCATATTGAGGGTAACCATGCACCACGAATAAATGATGCGCTTTAGAGAGGATTTCTTCACCCTTACGCCGATCTAACTTAGAAAGTAGGCATCCTTTCAAAAACAAAAGCCTCCCTTCATAGAACGGGGACATCAATTGAGGTTCAAATGTCTCAAGTCGGTCAATCATCAGTCGAGCATCGGTTCGACGTTCCAGCAAGAGATAGACCTCAGCAAGCCGATACAATGCCTCAAACCCGGCCTCAAGAGAGGCTTTATCAACCAATTCAATCGCTTTCTCAAACGCCTTGGTCATGGCTTCGTAATCATCATTGAGGGCGTACAGTTGCGCGTCCACGAAGCTGGCTTCAATGTTCAAATCAGGGCTGGTATGTCGACCATAATTTTCTCGAAAAGTAGCAATATTATGTGAATCTGGTGCTTGTCCCTCCTTAAACAACATATGCATTTGCGCAAGTTGCTTTACAAGAAACCGATCCTCCGTTCGGTGGACCTGAGGGCTTACCCATGGATAGTGCCCTCGCTCATTGTGGCGGCGTTGCAACTCTTGCATCCATTCCGATATTGTCTCAGACACTGACGACTGATGCAGTCCGAGACGCCACAACGAAAGTGCGGTGTCATCAACCTCCGACTCGTGTGCCATTGCGCCATGGAGATACCCTGTACGACATACCCGTGACCAGACATGATACTGAGGTGTTAACTGCCCATTTAATCCATCGCTCACTGTTTGGGCATATCGCAATCTGGGCTCTAACAGTCTACCGCCCATGACGCGCGGAGAAGGTGACTGAACAAGAACGTCTCCCGCAATCGGCACGCATCTCATCACGTGCTGCCACAGATCCGGCGCCTGTTGGGCAAAACGGACAAGGGTTCGAGCATCAGGAACCACAAATAGGACCCAGGTCGCGACTTTAGCGTAGTGCTCAACGTATTGATTCATCCTTGAGAATAAAGTCGAGTCATCAGGCTGACTGTCAAGACCGGACACCACAAACAGTGTCCGATTGAAATGATCACCCTGATGGCGAAGCACTGCTTCGGGAATTGGTCGTGCATCCGATGCCTCTAGGGACATTACGTCCACTTCCTTTGCTTCAAGGTGATTAATTAAGTCATCCAATTGTTCTGCGGATGAACATAGGGTCGCAGCGACTCTTGGTGATGCCCCGGCGGTACTTAACCAGCGTTGATAGCGAGTCACGTGATACAAGAATGCTGCCTCAGAACGGTTGTCCTCGTAGACAGGAATATCGGAGATTCGAATGAATTGAGTATCCATCAGCTATGTAACCTCGACGCTCTAACCATCATGTGATAACAAAGATTGACGGGCTTTGCATCGACAAGCATGATCTAACTGTAAAGGGGGCAATGATGCGATTCAGTACTTTCGTTCTCGTTTCAACTTTCGCCATTGGCGCGATGGCTCAAACCAAAGTACCACCGAGAACGGGACCCTATCTAGGTGTACAGCCGGGTCTTCGAGACGTCGCTCCCAATACCGACCTGCGACCTCGGGATGCCTCTGAAAACGCCTTGACGTGGGTTGGATTTGATATGTCCTCGCCTGGCGGGCGAGTGTTCATACAGACCGCACAGACGAGCAAGTACGAAGTATTGCCAACCGAAGATAACGAAGTGGTCATCCAGCTTAAAGGGTGTAAGCTCAACTGGAAAAATGATGGTCATCATCTGGACACCAGTTGGTTTCCGACCAATGTCAAACACGTTCAGGCGAAGAGCGATGGTACATCCGATGTCCGGGTGAGGATCAAGCTAAAGCAAGGTGGGAACTACGACCTTCGGCAAGAAGGGGCCTATATCTTCGTGGATTTCATCAAACCATCGTGACCCACTCAAGTGAACAGGTAGAGGCATCGCCGTCCGAGAAAAGCCGAACCGGGCCATTGCCCTTCTACATAGTGCCCCCAACGAAGTTGACCGCGCTATTTATTGCGACCTTTGGATGGTATGGCACGTAGTAATTTGGGGTCTATACTCATTGCTGATACGAGTGCACCGCTGTCCAGCACATGTTGCGCCAGGAAAGTTGACTGGTTGTTGTTGGGACGCACTGCATTTCAGTGAAAGTGGGCAGCCATAAGAACGCTGGTCTGTGTTTAAACCTGGATCTAGATTAAGCCTAAGCCTCACTCACCCGGCTTCATAGAAAACTGTTCTCCCCAGCCCAAATAGTTCCGCCCCCCCAGTCTCGCGATCGGCTCGTAATTAGATAATGGCTTGTGTGAGGCGTCAAAGGCATCGCCAGACAGGTACAGTGATACCACTCGACCTAGGACCATCGTTGCCCCAATGCGGTCCCGGTCGTCGCGAATGGGATACAGGTCAAAGAGTTCACATTCCATCGCTGCATATGCGCTCTCAACGCGTGGAGGCTTCACGCGATTCGATGGTGCGCTGACCACTCCACAGCGCTCAAACTCATCTACATCGGGCTCAAACTCTGCACTCGTCTCCACCATGTCCCGCGCGAGCGCGTGTTGAACCATGTTAATGACGAACTCCCCGGTCTGTTCGATATTGCGTAAGGTGTCTTTCACCAATCCCTTTCGCTTGGGCGCAACACTGATCATGACACAGGGTGGGCTCGCACTCACTGCACTAAAGAAACTAAAAGGGGCTAGATTTCGGCAGCCACTCTCCGATAGCGTGGACACCCAGGCAATTGGTCTCGGTACAACGACATCGATCATATGAAAATAACGCTGCGCACCGGACAGAGTATTCAAATCAACATGCATAAGCTGATCTCTTTCATCATTAAAGAAAGCTCATCGACATCAATGTTGTTAAAAACATCGTGCCAAGACAAGGGGTACCACCAATCACCTTCCCTTGTCATCTCGCTGTTCTTATGGCTACTGTTTATCTGTGTTCCCGCATTCGCTCCTGCCCATGAAAACCTGAATTACACCGTAAAGCGCATGGAAGTGGATTCGAATCAAGTGCGCTTGTTCGAACCAATCAACCTCACTCTGGGTCCTTGGTTCGCCGTCTCAAAATCTGGGATCACCACATACGCCCCAGATTGCGGTCTCAAGCTTGAACTTGAGGGGGTCACCATTCGGCACCATCGGCATCACATCGTTCGTGTACACTCGCTCAATCTCTGTACGCTTCCGAATGCCATTCGCATCTCGCGAATCCAAACCACCATTGGTCGAATTCAGTTAGACATCGACCGTCTAGAGAGTTCATCATCGCCCCCCAAACAACTGATTTTGTCTGGTATTGATGCTCGATGTGGACGCTATCTACCCTTACATTTATCAACACGCAAAGCGCACTATGATGGCGAACACGTAATCCTGAGGGACAGTACCTTAAGATTTCACAACCTACCCATCGGCTGGTTTCCCCATCTTAAGGTTTCGGAAACTGGACACTCTGGCTTGCTCCCACCAACCCTTTCCTTACGTCGTGACGAATTTAGAGTCGGGCTTCCGTTCTATTGGCTCATTGCACCAAATCAAGCCCTTACGCTGACCCCTGGTTATCATCATCACTCGGAACCCGCTCTGCACATCTATGGCAACGGTCTTTACGAATGGCGAGCTGATGTAAACAACACGGGGCGCATTCGAACAATGCTCCAACCGGATTCGGCGTCAATCAGTGGTGCCGGAAAGGCGCGCACTAGACACTGGCGAATCAATCTGTACGGAAACACTGCATTTAGCCCGGCTGCACTGACGATGGACCCTCAATTGAACGCGTCTGCCCTTACGGGATATTCAAGGGGGGGGGTGACGGTTAATCGTCTCGATGAATCGCTCCATGTAGGACTTCGTGTAGAACGTGTCCACACGGACACGGACCCGGACAACTCGACGCTGTTCGCTCTATCGCAGTCCAGTCAATTCGCATCAATTAGACATACTTTCGACTGGGGGCAAATCGCTCTCTATAATCGGAGCATCACTCAGTGGGAACCGGATTATCGATGGCTATCAAGCACTGCTCTCGCACTCGACCTTGAGCAACGATGGTGGTTGTTTCGTCTCCAAAATCGTGCACAGGCTCGTCTCCAGCATGATGCCACAGCCCCTTTGTTTCAGCAGGGTGTTCTAAACCACGGTGTCCCTGTGCTGAATGAAGAACTGACTATTGAAAGTCTCTGGAGGCGACGCTTTGATGACTTTACTCACATTATTGGTTTAATTGCGGATGGTGAGCTCAACTATCGCCTAAGCGATGAACCCAATGAACTCGACACTCAAACGCCACCAAACGGTCAGAGAAATGCTCGGGCCAGCGTCGGAATCCGATCAATGACCTACCAGAAGACCGGAATGACAAGCGTTTCGGCGAATCTCGTCCACTTATCACAATCAGAAGTCCTTAAAGACCAATTTTTTGAGACGACGGCTGATGCAAAATATCAGAGTGCCCGATTGAGACTACACTATGCCCATGAGCGTTCCATACTCGTCAACGGCACGTTTGACTTCACTCGACATTCATCATTCAGAGCAACCTATTTTGAACGGTCCGAACATTTTGCTCCGCTAGATCTTCTCGATCCTCTGGTCTACACTTCAGCACCAACGGTAGGCTATTACCTAAACACTCAGACCCAAAACCTCGAATTCACTGGTGCAGCCTGGACGACTCCAGAGCACACCACCTTCCAAGCTGGTGCAGTACGACTGAGTCACCTCGCACGATGTGAGTGTGTCAAATGGACGACTGAAGCAAAGTACCTTCGTCATCGTCAAAACTTCTGGCTAACGACGGGGGTCGAGTTTGTGATCGACGACTCAAGGACCAACGCCCTTGAGCAACGTACAAATCCAATAAATTCTTCAGTCAAATAGGTTTAAGACTCTTTTCAAACATGTTCGCAAAAGTGTATTCATCGGGAAAACAACCCTCGGACTTGCACACTCATGTTAGCCTTCCTGAAATCCCTCTACCCTGCACCCGAGCCCAGTGAAAAGCCCTTTGGTGCCCATGAGGCAGGTGTTCTCATTACAGTGTGTTTTGGACTGATGTTCATCGAGTTCGTTGGCGGAGAGGTGAGTTTCCGGCAAATGTTCGGTGATTGGCTCATAGACGGCGCCGTTTTTCCTTCTGAGTACGAACGCATTCAAGCGATGAAAGCAAATCACTGGTACGGGCTGCTTAAGTTGGGTCATTGGGCGCTTTGTTGCTGTGTTGGGTATATGATTCTACCGATGCTGTTCATCAAATTGACAGGGCACTCAATCAAGGAGACATACCTCTCGTTCAGCGGTACTTGGTTGCATCGAAAAACGTACGGCATTTTGTTGATGATCATGCTGCCACCGGTAATCTACGTCGGCTCTTGGGAAAACTACCAACATATCTATCCATTTTACGACCAGGCAGGACGATCATTCATCGACCTCATCATTTGGGAAGCACTATACCTCGGTCAATTCTTAGCCCTAGAATTTTTCTTTCGCGGGTTCATGCTTTCTAGGCTACGCCCTTGGGCTGGTCATGGTGCTATTTTCATCATGTTGATTCCCTACTGCATGATCCATTTTCCAAAGACTGCGTCAGAAACTTT
>JBMYRY010000086.1:0-8118 GCA_049602795.1 Bradymonadia bacterium | reverse complement strand
GCTGGTGACGTCGTTGCGACCCTAGAATCAATGAAGATGGAAGTTCAGATCAAATCCGCCATCAGCGGTGTGGTTCGTGAAATCTTTGTGAAAAACGGTGCCCAAGTAAAGAGTGGTCAAGCATTGGTTTTCGTCGAACCGGCTGGTGATGCGGCCGTGCAGGCAAACCCCACAACAGTTATGCCATGGACTGCTCAAGACGTCATTGATTCTCATGCTTCTGAACGACTCAAAGCTGCCTTCCTTGGATGGGATTTTCGAGCAAGTCAGCCCATAAAAGATGCATCGCTCGCTCATCCCAAAGACTTCGAGGCTCTACTTGAATGCTTCGTGGACTTAGCTGAATTGTTCGAGCGCCGTCCCGAAGTTGAAGACGGGTTCACCGGTCAGACACGCGCGATCACCACCAAATTGTGGATTCAAACTCTAGTGGATCGTGGGCTATCTAGCCTTCCCGAGGCGCAACGAAAGAATCTGTTACAAGCACTTAGACATTATGGTGTTTCGGAAGATTCGGACACCGAGTCTTTAAACGATCCATTACTGCGAATTCGTCGAGCGGGAGAGAGCTTCAATATCACTTCGACTGCCGTGGTGGGCTTGCTTGGTCGACTCGAGGAAGCGCCAATTCGACTCTTGGATCGAATGACCCGCCTCGACCCCTCCCGATTTGGAACCGTACGCGAAGCCGCTGACCGCGCTCGTTACATTTTATTCGAAAAACTAGCTCATCGGAGACTGCAGGCGCGCTCAGAGTCCAGAGCTCGAAAACTACTTGAATTGCTTAAAAACCAACAGGCTGATTGGCATGAGGTGCAAGGCGCATCCGAGTCACTCGTGCCTAGTTTTGCACCTGACGCTGCAGAGGGATGCTCGGTCGCAGCTGAGGCGGTGGCCCGTCGATTGGAATGGACTGGCGCAGGGGACACAGTGGAGGTCAATAAGGTCAACGAGCGCCCCTTCTTCACGATACATAGACATCTGGACAAATTGGTCACGTCGGTCACTACGGTGTATCCCGATGAGGTTCTAAGTCTACTTACAAATTTGCCAAAAACAGGGGCGCTTCGCCGAGTCGACATTGTTATCGTCTCTAAGAACGAGCGCGATGGACATGCAGTGTTGGAAGATGTGATTGGGACGTTTCCTAACGAACTCTTCCGGAGCCCAAACTGGCAAGAGCTTTGCCTGATCGCGGTTAAGGGGTCGGGCTCTGCAGTCCGACGCTTTTACGCTGACGGTACCGAGAGATATGACCGGCGTGATGTGACCCCATCAACGGCCCGACGAATGGACTTGGATCGTTTGACTCCATTCGATTTTAAACGACTGTCAAGCGATGAAGATGTTGTTTTGGTACACGCACATGCTTGGGAAAACCGACAAGATGAGCGCCTGCTTGCTTACGGAGAGGTTAGAAGTCTAGAGCAGGCACCAGGCGATCCCTACCATCTCCCCGATGTTGAACGTGTCTTTCACTCAGCCGTGCGCGCGATGCAGTCCGCGCGAGCCGAGATCGATCCGAGGAAACGACTCCATTGGAATCGGATAACAATCATCATTGTGCCGCCGATCAAAGTGCCGCTGAGCGAGCTTAAGAAATACACCAAGCACCTCATCCCTGGCGCGGAAGGCTTGGGCATCGAAAAACTCGTCATGCGAGCACGCTTTACACCGGAAGCGATGCCAGACCTCAACGGAGATCTCATGGATCTGACGGTCACGCCCAGAGTTGGTGGTGGAGAACTCGCATATGTATTGACCCCTGCCTCTCACAAACCGCTCTTGCCGATGACCCCCTACCAATCTCAGGTAGTCCGAGCTCGCCGGCGGGGCTTGACCCACCCTTATGAGGTCGTGCGCCTCCTAGAAAATGGTGGAAAATGGCACAATTCGCGCTTCGAGGAATACGATATCAGCGCGGACAATCAAGTCAAACGAGTCGCTGACCGTCCCAAAGGCGGTAATTCTTGCGGTATCGTAATGGGTGTACTTCGCGGTCAAAGAACAAGAGTTCAAGAGCCCCTGGACCGAGTCTTGTTGTTGTCGGACCCAACCCGAGGGATGGGCGCATTAGCAGAAGCCGAATGCCGACGCATCTTAGCGGCACTTGACCTTGCTGACCGCTTGCAATTACCACTCGAATGGGTCGCTGTGAGTGCTGGAGCCAAGATCGATTGGGACAGCGGGACGGAAAACCTCGACTGGACTGCACGGGTCCTCCGCCGATTGATCGAATTCACTCAGCATGGAGGGGAGGTCAATATCTTGGTACCTGGTATCTGTGTTGGTGCGCAGGCGTACTGGAATGCAGAAGCGACAATGATGATGCACACCCGTGGTCTGCTCATCATGACAGATCAAGGTACCATGGTGCTCACAGGCAAACGTGCATTGGACTTTTCAGGCTGCGTTTCCGCAGAGGACGACTTGGCGCTCGGTGGATATACCTCCATTATGGGTCCGAACGGACAGGGACAAATTCACGCAGCGGATCTCTCTAGTGCGTACGAGATGCTTCACCAGTATTATGAATCAACGTATGTACAGCCGAATCACACGCGACCAACACGAGTCGAGACAATGGATACGCCTGACCGTGACATCAGCGACGTACCTTACCCAGAACATTTTGAACATGGGTTCACAAAGATCGGCGACTTGTTTTCATTAGAACATAACCCAGACCGAAAGCGTCCATTTGCGATACGACCGATCATGACGGCAGTCATTGATTCAGATGCAGCCCCCATAGAACGGTGGGCCGGTATGCATTCATCAGAAACGGTCGTCGTTTGGGAAACACACTTAGGCGGATACGGTACTTGCTTAATCGGTATTGAAAATCGCCCTATCGCTCGTCTCGGTCACACCTCTGTCGATGGACCGGACCAATTTGCTGCGGGCACTCTCTATCCTCAAGCATCGCGCAAGTTGGCGCGAGCACTCAACGCAGCAAGCGGAAGACGTCCAGTCATCGTCCTAGCCAACCTCTCTGGTTTCGACGGTTCGCCAGAATCCTTACGACAATGGCAGCTTGAATATGGTGCAGAAATCGGTAGAGCGGTAACGAACTTCGACGGTCCCATCACATTCGTCATTTTGTCCCGATACCACGGTGGTGCGTACGTTGTTTTTTCAAAGGCGCTCAATCCCGAACTCAAGTCAGTGGCAGTGGAAGGTAGTTATGCATCGGTCATCGGTGGTGCACCTGCTGCAGCCGTTGTATTCGCAGGAGAAGTGAGAAAGCTTGCCGCAGAAGCGGGTGGAACGGCTGAAGTACATGCAGAAGTTACTCAACAACTCGCGCAAAAATTCGACGACATTCACTCCGTACAGCGGGCTAAGAATGTGGGGTCGATCGATGACATCATTTCCGCCGCCTCGCTTCGGTCATTCCTGATTGAACAGCTTGAAAACGATTACAAGAAACATTGCCCATAGCTCGGAGTTAATGGTTCCAGATGCGTGCGATTCCACCGCCTTATTACAAACGGGTCAACTACAACCGAAAACACCAACCTGTGCCGTATATTTTTACGTGCGAACATGCATCGGATTACTTTGGTCCAACACCGATCGAGCCAGAGAACGAAAGTCTACTCGGAACTCATTGGGCGCTTGACCTAGGGGCGGCAGAGCTGACCACCACCCTCGCTCGCTTGAGCCACAGCGTCGGCATTATGAGCACCTACTCTCGCCTGCTTTTGGACCCTAACCGGTCGCTCGATTCGAACACCTTATTCGTCGAGCACATCGAGGGCACACCGGTGTATTGCAATTATGCCTTGAGCCAAGGAGAAAAAGAGCGCCGTATCGAAGGTCTACATTCCGGGTTTCACCAAGGTATTAGTGACGCCCTATGCGAACATGCGGCTAATGACCCGTGCACGCTTGTCTCCATTCATAGTTTTACACCAGTATGGAATGGGCAAGCGCGACCTGTAGAAATCGGCGTATTATTCGACCGTTTTTTCGATGAATCAAACCGCACCGTCCGGCGCCTACGAGAGCATGGTTTCGACGCTAGACCCAATGAGCCGTACTCAGGCATGACGGGTGAGTTAATGTATTCAGCGACACATCATGGCACCCTGCACAGGACTCCCTACATAGAATTTGAAGTCCGGCAAGACCTTCTCACCACCAGCACCAACGTAAATCGAATTGCAACTGCACTTCTCGATGCGCTTAAGCTGTTCACACCAACACGACCCGGTAAATTAGGGCGTTAGATTGGGTGGTAATTCATTCACAGAATCACGCATACGCCGCGCCCTCAAAGAGCACACCGGTTTTTTCCAGTATCCCTCCTCCTTAAGATAAGAGCCCACAATGACCCCGTTTGCAAATGGCGCATAATCAGCCACATTTTCTGGAGTAACACCAGAACCAATCAAAACGGGACATGGCGTGGTCGCCAGAGCAGTCAGCGTTGCTTGGTCTGGCGCATGCCCCGTCGTTCTACCCGTTACGACCACACCGTCTGCGCCACAAAACAAGGCCCCATCAACCCACTCTTGTAGAGATAAATCAGCGGTCACAGCATGTGCGGAATGTTTCTTCTGAACGTCGCAAAAAACCGCTACGTCACTCTGAATTTCCCGTCTTGATCGGAGCAATGTGCCCGCGTCCCCATTCATCCAGCCTTCGTCAGCAACATGAGAAAACACAAAACCTTCTGCGCGAATAAATTGGGCTTCCGCAGCCGTTGCCACACTCAAGGCTGCATGATTCGCGCCTGCGAGCACCTGAACGCCCACCGGCACCCCTAAAGAAACGATATCGGCAGTGACCGCGGTCATCGCGGCAATGATTTCGGGACCGACATGTCGCGGAAGATAAGGCGTATCGCCCATATTCTCGACGAGTAATGCATCGAAGCCCGACGCCACGAGTAACTCAGCCTCAAGCATTGCCCGCCGTCGTATTTCTCCAAACGGCAGCACGCTCTGCGGCGTACCCGGTAAAGGCGCGAGATGTATCATCCCAATCAGCGCTGGACGCTCTCTTTGTAACCAGGGGCAAGCGTATCGTTCGACCATCACACACTCTCCTTATCGAGCGAAGAACCGTTTTTAATAAAAAATCTCTCTGGATGATGATAGGACCGACTCGTTATGAACCGAAGTGAAAGCGACAATAAATGAAGTTCTTGCACAGCATGATCCGTGTTTACGACCTAGAGGCTGCCCTCAGGTTCTTCTGCGACGGGCTTGGGTTGATAGAAGTCCGCCGACGAGACAGTGAAAATGGTCGTTTTACATTAGTATTTCTAGAAACCAAAACAGCAGAGGATTCTGCCCAAATAGAACTCACTCATAACTGGGATGAAACCGAGCCATATACGCACGGAAGAAACTTTGGTCATCTCGCCTTCGAGGTTCAGAATATTTATGAAACCTGCGAACACTTGATGGCAATGGGCGTGACCATTGCCCGCCCTCCTCGCGATGGACGGATGGCTTTCGTGCGCTCCCCAGACCAGATTAGCGTAGAACTTTTGCAGCAAGGTTCTGCGCTGCCACTGTGTGAACCTTGGACATCAATGCAAAATGAAGGGACGTGGTAGAGCCATGACGTACCGGTTTAAGCAAATCATTTCTATCTTAGGCTTCGCCTGCGCGCTACTAGCATGCGGAGACAAAGACGACTCCAAAAATGAACCAATCGCCGATGCCACGGTCTCCAGCCCCGACATGTCTCAGCCGGACATGATGCTCGTTGACCCAGCCACCGCAACCTTAACGAGCGGGAACTCTAGGCTCGCGATTTATGAATCGCCTGACGAACTTAGACTCTATCATGGCGATGAGCTTCGAATGCATATTGCCAAAGCCGGGTTTCAAGTTGGTGCAGTTCCTCTGGTCGATGCCAGCGTAAACTACAACCCGTTCTATATTTGGTCGACACTACCGTCTTCACGACCAAGCGGCCTTGAATGGGTGTCCCCGGAGACGTGGCAGATCGAGGTTGGTGACGATTCGATTACACTTGAATTGTCATATACCGACCTGGGCGTTGTACAACTCTCCATTACAATCGATGCGGATGCGCGATTCAAACTTGAACTCGAAAGTCCATCCAATGACCGGCTCGCCTACCTTCGGATCGTAAAGACCGTCAATGAGACGGAGGGGTTTTATGGACTCGGAGAAGTATTTGACGACGTCAATCACCGCGGCAAAATCCGATCAATGCAACTTGAAGCGGACTTCTTTATTGAAAGTGCGAATAACGAGGCCCATGTACCGATTCCCATGCTCTTGGGTTCATCAGGTTGGGGTGTCTTTTACCACTCATTCTATCCAAGCGTCTTTGGGGTCGCAAACGAGGCAGATGACCGGGTTGACTTTGCCGTAGGACTTGGTACCGAGTTTAACGAAGGGCTCACCTTTTATTTGTTTACCTCAGCGGAACCGCTCGACCTTACCAAGCACTATTACGATGTAACCGGGCAGGTCAAACTGCCGGCAGACTGGGCATATGGTCCTTGGATATGGCGCGATGAAAATGAGGATCAAGACCAAGTTCTGAACGACCTGCAGACGATTCGTGATTTAGACCTGGCAACCAGTGGGTATTGGATTGATAGACCATATGCCTCAGGTGTTAATAGCTTCGATTTTGATTCAGAGGATTTCCCCGACCCGGAAGGGATGGTAGCCGCCATGCATGAGCAGGGGTTCAGATTTGCATTGTGGCACTGCACCTACGTGGGTGAAGAACAAGAAGCAACGGCGGAGTTACATGCAACCGCCGTCGAAGAGAACTACTATCCCCCGGTGACGGCACCAATTCTCAACCCGTGGGGGCGTCCCATCGACCTAACAAACGAAGCTGCCTACGAGTGGTGGCAGGAAAATCTAAGCTACTACGCCAATCTCGGTGTTGAGGGCTACAAGCTCGACTATGTGGAAGACTTTGTGATTGGTCTCAATCTAACCCGACTTAACTGGCTCTTTGCCGACGGTTCGACCGAACGCACCATGCACAAGTACTACCAGTTCCTCTTTCACAAGGTGTATTCAGAAATGCTTCCTGATACGGGAGGATTCCTGCTGGGACGCTCAGCAACCATTGGCAGCCAAACCCTTGGCACCATCATTTGGCCCGGTGACCTTGATGCAAACTTTGCTCGCCACCGGGAATCAATGACCGATAGAGATGGCAGACAATATACCGCCGTTGGAGGTCTGCCCGCCGCAGTCATTGCGGGGCTATCCCTTGGTCCATCTGGCTTTCCTTTCTTTGGGTCGGATACAGGCGGCTACCGACAGGCACCGCCAGACAAAGAGACGTTCACCCGTTGGTTTCAGCATACTGCCCTCTCATCTATCATGCAGGTCGGTACAAACACGAATGATGTGGCTTGGGAGTTTAAGGAAATCAACGGCTTTGATGAAGAAATGCTGGATTGGTATCGAATCTATGCGCGTTTACACCTTCGACTCTTTCCCTATGCATGGACATACGCACATCAAATTGAGCGCACAGGTAGACCCATTACGCGCCCGTACGGTTTACAGTACCCACAAACAAATCTGCATCCCTCAGATGTCTACTTCTTCGGAGATGATCTGATGGTGGCGCCCGTAGTTGCCCGGGACGTGCGTGAAAAGCTTGTCCCGTTTCCCTCCGGTCAATGGTTCGATTGGTGGAGTGCGGAGCGTATTGAAGGCGACCAGGCATTAACGGTCGACGCACCTCTCGGCGTCCTGCCCCTGTATTTGCGCGCGGGTGGTATTATTCCTATGTTGAGACCCACCATTGATACGATGTCACCGGTAGGAGATGACATTGATGTGGAGTCCTATGCAAACAATCCTGGGCGCTTGTGGGTTAACGTGGCGAAAGGTCCTGCTCACCGCTTCCAATTATTCGATGAGACAACAATCGAGCACAGCCACGCATCCGGTCAATGGCAAATTGCCCTTCAGTCTGGTGAAAAGTTTTCTCAAGGCGTGACTCTATCCCTCTGGGGTGTCCAACCGAACGTGGAGACAGTGATCGTTGACGGCGTGGAACTGACAGTACAAACTGGCGCAGTTGATGATGCTGTTCCGCACGCGTACTACGACGATAAACAGCGCCTGCTGATTACGCTTGGCGAGGGGG
>JBMYRY010000085.1:0-8125 GCA_049602795.1 Bradymonadia bacterium | reverse complement strand
CTTGCACTTCACTGACCAGCGTCGGGTATTACCCAGATCAGAGCCTGAATCGTTTAACGACCGAGCGACTTGAGCCTAGGTGGCGAAACGACACTACCCACAGTTTGGTCCGATCCGTTAATGACGTGCCGGCTACTGTACTTTGACATGGGACTCAAATCCCTTTTTTAATGTGAAGCCTGCGTAGGAAAAGCTGTTCATTTTGGGGCTGAATGCGGTGGATGTGCATCCACAAATAATTCCACATGATTAAAGGGTGTTTTGGGGTTGCGCACGCAGTCGATATTGGGTAGTAAGCACCGGAAGAATCCGGTGCCTTGCTCTCTGTGGCAGACACCGTGTGGGATTTGTGGCGAAGAGCGACGCATGCATACGTTGATTACATCATTCGTTTTGGTTTTCTTGGGCGCTACAGCTGCGTCTGCGGCGTTGTTTGGTCCGAGTGTAGCGCTCGCCCTAGGCGTGGGTTTTGCTACGATGACGGCGAATGTATGGCTCACGCGAAAGACCGTTCGGCAGTTTACGAGCGGTGGGCGGACTGCATTAGTCGGTTTGTATCTCTTCAAAATGACGATCTTATTCGGACTACTCTATGTATTTCTTCATGTCCTTGCTCTTAATGTCATTGGTTTAGTCGTTGGGCTAAGTCTTCCCATGGCGGTGATGGTATTTGCCGGCAGTGGGTGGATGACGAGCGAAGAGACGAGCGAGACAGGTGAAGAAACGAATGAACCAATTGAATCAGGAGTGTGAAGGCTATGGCAGGGTCAACAATTTCGAGTTGGTTTGATTTTCCATTCTTAGAAAAAACCAACCATGCACTCACGGAAGCTGTTGGGCTTTCGTGGCTTGGTGGGAAAGAAGTGACCGATTTTCACCATGTGTATATGGCGGGCATTGTTTTCACCTTATTGGTGATCTTCGGCTTATCCTTCAAAAAAGGACTTTCCCGCAGTGACCGAGAGGTTGCAGTGCCCGACCCGAACTTCAATATTCGCACCTTTATTGAGGTTGTGTGTGATTATATCTTTGGCACCATGAGTGGCATCATGGGGGAAAAGGCTGCGCGATTCTTCATGCCATTTATTGGGACCTTTGCGTTTTTCATCATGTTTTCGAATCTCTTCGGTCTGGTGCCAGGTTTCCTTCCGGCGACCGATTCGCTTAACACGACGTTCGCCTGTTCCATACTTGTTTTCTTGGCGACGCACATCTACGGAGTGAAGGAAAACGGGTTGGCACACTTTGGGCACATGATGGGTCCGGCGTGGTACCTTGCGTGGCTGATTTTCCCAATTGAGTTAATCGGTCACTTGGCACGTCCAGTGAGTCTCGCTCTTCGGCTCGCCGGTAATATGATTGGTGACCACAAAGCCGTATCTATCTTCATCGGACTGACTTACTTGGTTGTTCCCGTTGCATTGCTCGGTCTTGGGGTGATTGTCTGTTTGGTTCAGACGCTCGTATTTTGCTTACTCAGTACCGTTTATATCGGTATGGCAATCGAGCATCACGACCACGGCGAGGCGCACTAAAGGTTTTGTTAAATTTACCGTTTTGACGAGCGGGATTTCGGTCTAGGTTTGCGGGTAGGTAGAGAGAGATAGGCAGACCGAAATCACAACGCGTCAAAGCATACTTAAATCCGTGTCTGGAGTCAGACACACTGTAGCGGGCCAGACCCGTTGTTAGAAAGGTGACCATCATGAACAAGGTCGTTTCAGTATTCTCATTTCTTTTCGTAGCGTTCTTGGCGCTGCCTTCATTCGCAGCTGACGGTGCAGCGACTGATTACTTCGCATACGTAGCACTTGGTGCTGGTCTTGCGATTGCAATCGCTGCTGCTGGTGGTGGTATTGGTCAGGGCCGTGCAGCGGCTGCTGCACTTGAGGGTATCGCTCGTAACCCCGGCGCTGCTGGCAAGCTCAATGGTCCAATGATTCTTGCACTCGCACTTATCGAGTCTCTTGTAATCTACGCTTTCGTAATCGCGATCATGCTTACCCTCAAGGTACCAGGATTCGCTGAACTCACAGCAAAGTAAGCTCGCTTACGTTGCTCGGCACTGGTCTTATGGACCAGGCTAGATTGAGAAATCATCAAAACGCCTCGTTCTTTGTTGAACGAGGCGTTTTTTTTATTTGATGAATGTGCCAGGGTAGGTCATGCGAACGACGATTGCTTCGATCATATTGGGCGCTCTTGCGGTACTTCTACTCACCTCGACGATGGTTTCGTCCTTAGTATCTCTTCATTTTCTGGCAAAACGTGACAGCGTCGTTGTGGGGCGAATTGTGGAGAAACGCGTCCATCGTCTGGTGAATCTCTTGAAGAGCCAGTGTGCGTCTGTTGACTGTAATTGGTCCTCATTTGTTCAAAGATATGCCGATGAATCTGTGACCGTGTATGACCGGCAGTTCCAAGTCATTGTGGGGGACTTGTCGCGTGTTGATGGACATAAAGCACTCGTTCAGGATGCTTTCACATCCCGCCAGGCACAGCAAGCGCTGCTGGAGGCGGAGCAAGAGAGCATCTTGTCCTTTGCATATCCGGTTACTCTAGAGTCGGGAGAAGCGATCGTCATCTTGGCGACAACTGTTTGGGCAGACAATAGTGCGGATGAACAACACAAAAAATTGGTGTTCATACAATTACTGAATGTGTTTCTCATTTTAGCCTTTGGGGTGTATTTGATGCGACGCACGGTCATTGCACCGATCAGTGTCCTTGAGCGCTGGGTCAAAGCGCGACAAGACAATGGGACTACCGTGCCAGCACCCGAGTTGTCGAAGCCTCTGGAAATTGCTCGTTTGCGCAATGCGTTCGTCGACTTGGTTGAGAATCTCGAATCGCAGCGATTGGTTGTGCAGGACTCGCAAGCCCGACTCGCGCAAACACAGCAGCAATTAGCTCATCGCGAACGATTGGTGACTGTTGGCAGAGTTGCCTCTGGGATTGCCCATGAAGTTGGTAACCCTCTTTCCTCGGTCATCGGTTTCTTGGCTATCCTCAAAAGTCGCCCGGATTATGACCAACTTGATCTTGATGAAGTAGAGATCATCGAACGAATGGATGGTGAATTGGAGCGTGTTCGCAAAGCGATTCGTCAATTGTTGGATCTGTCATATCCTGTGAGTCTCGAGCCCGAAGAGATGTCTTTGAGGGTTATACTCAAAGACGTAGAAACTTTGATGAAAGCTCGGACGCTCGAGGTACGCTTTGAAACGACATTCAGAGACTGCGAAGATTTTGTTGTGTACTTTGATCGAGGGTTGTTGATTCAGGTACTAAGCAATCTCTACATTAATGCCGTAGAAGCGATGTCAGAGACCGGCACCATCAGTGTTGAGGTTGCTCGAGGCGAAGCGGCCGGTATCGAGATCATTGTTCGAGACGAGGGGCACGGCATTCAGCCTCAAATTAAAGACGGCTTATTCGATGCATTTAAGACCACGAAACGCGACAGTGGTGGTACAGGGTTGGGTCTGTCCATTTCAAAGTCATTACTGGAGTCTGCTGGTGGTACACTACAGTTGCTGGAACCTCAGCCTCCACGCGGTGCGGCGTTTAAGATTACGATTCCGGGGTGAAGAGCGTCGTTAGACGATCAGGGCGTTGAGCAAGTGGTCTACCAATTGCCAAAAGAAAGCGTCTCCCAAAATCAGTCCTTCAATGGCTGCAAGGGCAAGAAATGGACCGAAAGGAATGGCGAGACGGCTAGGTTCGTCGAGGTGTTCGTATAAATCGGTTTCCCCAAAGTGTTCATCAACCTCATCAGTCGTTCGCACAAAGCCAGTTTTCAGATTAAAGAAACGGTCCGCAAAGGTGAGGATCCCCACGAGAGCAATTGCTTGAACTGCTGATAAAAACAGAATGAGAGGCAGGATCCGCCAGCCAAGAAAAAGCCCAATGAGTGCAAGTAGCTTTACGTCGCCCATCCCCATTGCTTCGCGGCGGTACATCAAATAACCCAGCCCGGCTACCAGGAGTAAAAAACCACCACCGGCTACCGCACCGATAATGCGATCTATCATTTCCGCTTCGGTTAAGAGTCCAAAACCAGCTAATCCGAGAACTGTCAGGAAGAGACTGATCTCGTCAGGGATAATGAGATGTTCAAAATCGATCCAGGTCAGGGCAATGAGAGCGAATACAAAGCCCTGCCAAAAGAGCCAATGCAGGGTGGTTTGAAAGATAGTTTCGAGTGCGAAGTTCGGGCTGAGCCAAAACCAAAGCCCTAGTCCGGTGGCACCACCGACGACTTCCAGCATCCAGTATCGAAGACTGAACTTTACATCGCATGCGCGACATCGACCTCTGAGAATGAGGTAACTGATGCACGGAAGATTGTCATACCATTTGATTTGAGTTTTGCAGGCAGGGCAATGTGAACTCGGATGGACTACGGAAAGATCGAGAGGAACGCGATAAATTACCACGTTTAAGAAGCTCGCTACGCAGGCCCCGAAAGTAAAGGTAAATACATACCAGAGAGTCGGGACATAGCCAGGCACTTCGATCATTTCAATCTCACGATGCCTAGCTTGGCCCTATTTTTCCCGTCTTGTGGTCCATCATTAACTTTGAGCCGCTTGTCTCCTCGAAACAGCCCTGTGTAGAATGTGAAATTCGCAGGACTCTTGGTTCGATCGACTCGCACCGTGTGCTCATCGACAATCAGATCTCCCGCTCGCCAATTTGTTGTGGGTAAAAGACCTGAAACGGGGTCATGATCGCCGTGGATGCGCTGCCCGGGCGCATCCATGTGGACGAAGACTTTCCACGAGCCGACGCGGTTCTTCAAGACTTTCCAATATACGACCATTTTCATCGGTGCACCTCGCCGCGCAATACGTGGTTCCACCTTCCAACCAATGATCTTTACTTTGTCTTCAAAGTTGATGTCCACCTTGTTTACGTCATCTGGCAATTCGGCTTCACTCTCGAGGAAAGCCCGTTTCATTGGGTTTAGGTCCTCGGCACCTTCTGGCAGTTTATTGGTGACCAAGTAGAACCGAGCTCCACCGGCGTAGAGCACAGGTATATGGTTTTCTCTGGCTTCTCGAGATGTTCGAGTCGCTGCGCGGAAACGCTCGTTGACTTTCGAGAGGTTCTTCTGAGGAATAACCGCGAAGAACGGCTCATTTTCCCGACAGAGCTTCTGAAAGGTCTTCAAGTCCATTTTGTCGAGGTCTCGAGCATAGTAGCTACGGTCACGATCTGATAACTCGTAGGTAAATAGGGGGGCATCACCGAGAGCATGCCGGTAGGTTTCGTATTGGTTAAGAAGACCACGTTGAGAGAAGTTGCGAGTCATTGTGGTTGCAACTGCAAGTTGATTCATACCAATCCAACCAAAGGCAATGACTGCGATGCCAATCGTTGCGAGGGATGAACGGCGAGGGGCCGAGAACCAGTTCAGCGAGAGATCGTGCGGCGGTGCTTGGTGTCGCCACCTCCACAAGACATAGATCACAAAGTGAACGAATGCGGCAATGAGTACACCGGTCAAAGCAACTTTAGCCCAAGGCATCAAGGTGTTGAACCCAATTCGGTTCAAGCTTCGAATGATCGATTTTTGCAGTGTTGAACAGATGATGACACTGACGAGTATGCTGCTCATGAAAATGTGGAAGGACGTTTTCGTAGGGGATACCTTTGGATAGAGGAGTGTTTGCAGTGCTGTAATTGCCCAAGACAAAAGGTTTGTCCCGAAGAGAATACAAATACCCAAGAGACTAACATTAAGCATTCGGCCCCAGAACGAGTACCAGACATTGCCTGGAAAGATGTCTACATTGGTGCCCACGAAGGCTTCTGCAAGTAGTCGCGGCTCATGCTTCAAGTTACTGTCTAAAAGACCAACAAGGAGGACGATAACAAGAACCGTAAAGCCATTTTTCTCCGGGGTTGCCAGCAACTTCGCAAAAAATGGCGCTAAGACCAAAGCCAAGGCTGGTGCCCCCAAAAAGAACGCATAATGCGTCCAACTGTAGCAGATGGAGCCGTATACAAAAGCCCCAGCAAACCAGACGAATGAAGCGATGTGCAGTCGGTTAATGTCTTCTGACCAACGTGCGTTGAATTTGACGTATGCAAATGCGAGAGGCGCAAGGACCCCCCAAGGAAAAAGACCAAAACCAATTTGATGGACGTATAAGCTAAAAGCTGGTCGGAGAGATGTCTTACGTTCAATGCCTAATCCGTCCGTAAAACTCAGCCATTCTACGAGTCCCATTCCATCGGGTCGGTACGCACTCGCTCGCCACAGACCAATGCACACGAGCAGCGTGAATATTCCGATGGGCAGTGCATGTTGTTTTATGGTTTTGAAAAGGGGAGTGCATGGCTTCGTTATGGCGAATCCAACGATCATCGGTAGCAACAGACCGATTAATCCACTAGTCAGGGTAGCGCACGCAACGAGCAGAGCAATGGTCCATGGGGTGTTAAGCCGGGAAGACAGTCCACCGAATGGCACAGCTGAAATCGTCAGGCAAGTCAGGGCAATCAGACTCACGGACACTGAAGTGCTATGAGCAAGTATACCTTGAAAGAACATCGAAGGTGTTGCGATGGCGAATAGTGCAGCAAATCGAGCAAGCGTTTGTCCGTGAGCCAGTAGAACAACCCGGTAGAGGGTAACAACCAGAGCACAGAAAAGCAGAAGGCTTGGCAGACGAAGAGACAATTCGGATTCACCGAATATCCACATGCTGAGCAAGTGTCCCCACCATCCAAAGGGCATTTGGTTGAGCAGATTTGGTTGATCTAGCGAGCCACTATTGACTGCAAGTATTCGACCGGACTCGAGCATATTTCTCACGACTCGAGCAGCATCTGCTTCCCAGGGCTCCCAGATGCCTAGAGTTATCACGGTCCAGAGCGAAAGGAGGATCAGTAACGCACCTACACCGAGGTCAGCACGAAATGAGCGGAGGGAAGCCTGTGTATCCAACGAGAGTCTCCAGAGTGAACCGAGCGGTAGAAAACCATAAGTTTGCCTAAAAAATACAGGGAAATCAGTGGGCCGTCCCCTGCGTAGACGTTACATCTCAGCTCGGGTGATGGTCTTGTCCAACGCCAATCGCTGACACACTTCCTCGGCTAGGTCTCGGTAAGCAATAACCCCACGAGCGCGAGATTCGAATTTGAAGGCGGATATACCTGCTGCTTGGGCTTTGGCGAGTGCACTATTCATGGGAATGTAGCTATCGAGTAGGTAGCTTGAATAATTGTCTGAAAGCGCCTCGCCGATCACGGTATTCATTTGCTTGGTTCGACCATCGAAGCGTGTTCTGACAATCCCTAGTACCTCTAATTCCTGTCCGAGTCTCTGAATAACCATGAGCACGGTGGACATCAAATCAGCCACACCTTCGAAAGCAAGTAAGCTCATGTCGCACGGTACTAGGACGAAATCTGCAGCTACGAGTGCGTTCAAGGTGAGATTCCCAAGATTGGGAGGGCAGTCAATGAGGATAATATCAAATTGACTACGAGCGTTCTTCAAAACACCTTTGAGTACATACTCACGCCCAACCCGCGTGGAGAGCAGATGATCCGTTTCTGATAGACGTTTGTCAGCACTGGTGATCGAGAGGTTGTCGATATCTGTTTCAAGCACGCATTCCATCAAATCCCGAGGTTTCTCCGAGAGTAGAATGTCGCTGAGGGAGGTTAAGCCGGTCCGATGGTGTTCACGCAGTGCAGAGCCGACGTGCCCTTGAGCATCTACGTCAATAACCAAGACGCTTAATCCTCTCTCTGCAAGTGCACATGCGAGGTTCACTGTAGTCGTCGTTTTGCCTACGCCGCCTTTCTGAGCCGACACGGCAATCACTTTCGCTGATTTACTCCCCGTGGCCCGCACACCGACATCGTGTTGCTTGAGTTTGTCTAGACCAGAACTGAGTAATTTCCTAACACCAATTACACCCGCCATTTTTCAAAACTCCTGTGTGACCGGTACGACATTACCCGACATCTCTTCATTTAGCACCACTAAAAGTCAGATATGGCAGGTATCCATTGCTCAGGACTATCAAGATCGTATATAGTCCGCCGACTTCGGATATTGAACTATCTCCCGATTTAACGATGGAGTGATTAAATGACGTACGGT
>JBMYRY010000084.1:0-8153 GCA_049602795.1 Bradymonadia bacterium | reverse complement strand
CACCGGTTTTTCATGTCTGCTTGGTTGACGGGGTTGCATTGGGATGGGGCACTGAGTTCTTGATTACTGCCGATTATAAGATTGCATCGCAACGAGCGAGTTTCGGATTGCCGGAAACAGGCCTTGGCATTTTGCCCGGGGCTGGGGGGACGTCGGAGTTACAGGCATTGATCGGTGTTGCTCATACGCTGCGACTCGGGATGACTGGCGAGCGTATCAACGCATCGGAAGCTCTCCGAATTGGGTTAGTCCAAGAGATGGTCACTGACTTCGCGCTTGGCTTTGAGCGTGCGACCTCGTTATGTAACATGGTGAGCAAGAAGTCTCCATCTGCCTTGGCTGCCTTTAAACGCGGGGTATTGAAGTCCCTCGGAGAGCCAGAGCATGTCCGAGTCGAACATGAGGCCCGAGCATACGAACATTGCGTAGACGCAGGTGAAGCGGCTATCGGTCGCGCCTCGTTTCAAACCATTCGAGACGGTGGCACTCCACAATGGAGTCCACGTCGACTGCAAGATTAAGCTGTTTTTTTCAGCGAGTATCCCCCGAAATTCGTGCCTTCTTCCCTTGTTTAGAACCCAGAAAATTCGTCAAAAACTTGAAATAATTGAGTTGTATTCAAAAACTGTGAGGAGTGGGTGTGGTTTGAGGTGCTGTCTTGATGCGCAGTAAAATATTGTCCGGAACAATTCTCATAGGACTGACTGCTCTGTTCGGTTGTTTGTCTGAAAATGAATCTCTTGATCGTTGCGAGCCCTGTTTAGCCGGGTTTTCCTGCGTCGAGACGCCCTTTGGCACCTACGATTGTTTACCTGATGAGGTTGAACAGCGTGGGACCACTGATGGAACCATGTTTCAGTTCGATATGAGCGGACCTCTTCCCCCAGATGCAGGTCCTTTGGTGAATGGGCGCAACGACCTGGGCATGGATCCAACTTCCGACGCTAGTTTGCCTGAGCCCGTCTATGATGCCGAAATGGCATCCGTTGACGCCCTGTTGCCGGATGAGGTGGATGGTAGTGCAGCGGTGGAGGATAGTTTACCCCTGCCTTCCCGAGCGGGTCGAGCTGCGGCTGGACGTTTGACGCGTTTGGATATTCCCACAAATGTCATGTCTGCCAGAGCAGGCGGGTGCTCTGTCGTTGGTGAAAATGCGGGGAGTGGTTTATCTGGTGTTCTGACCATCTTGGGGACGACGATCACTGAACAACTGACGAGCAATCAGGCTGGTGAGATTCCCTTGGTCTTGCTCGCAGATTTTCCTCAGTGGACACCAGGATTAACAGCGCACGAACATGGCTCAGGAACTTTGGAGTTCTTTACTGGGATTCAGCAGACGAACGGCTCATTTATCATCGAAGACTCCGTAGATTCGTCAACGTCCATGGATCGACTTCCAACTCGATTTGATGTTGAGTTTTCTGGCACTGATTTCACGACTGAAATTGGTCGTTTTCGGCTAGAAACATCAACGTTTGATTTACCGTTCTTCGTTCAACTGGATCACGCGAGTGTCACAGGGCGTGTAGACGTAACTGATGCCGGCGTTGCGATGGTTGAGACGACACTGAATGGTTATTTGAGCTTTTCATCCGTGCGCCAGCTCGTCATGACGATTCAGCAGTCTTGTAACGCACAGCCTTCGGAATCATTCTGTGCAGCCGCAAACCGGTTCCTAGATGGTGATCCGAGTACACCGGAACTAGATGGCGATACTGCTCAGATCGCCCGAATGGTGATCTTACCTCTGATGAGGAATCTGGACGTGCGGTTAACTCAGGCGGGTCCTATCCCGTGTGACCCATTCTGTGAGACCGATGAGTGTGTGAGGTGCAATGCGGTCAGTGTGTGTGGGCTGGTTGAAACGACACCTGCGTCCGTAGAAGAGTAGTTAGTGAACACACTAGAGATCATTGGAGTTTACCATGCTAACGCTGGATTTTGGGGTGAACTGTCATACGTTTGGCGGAAGCTAAGTGGAGGCGAAGGCTGCGCGTTATGTGACTTGACGCATAGGTATGTCGCTGAGAAATCCGTTGTGAAAGAGTGGAGAACTCAATGTCGATTCTCAATGAGTTAGACGTGGACCTCTTCGACTTTGTTCAGGGGCAGACGCCCTGTGTCATCGTTAAGTCTAACAATGCGATCGAGACTTTGATCTCGAGTGATGAATTAAGCCAGATGGCGTGCGATGAGCATCAACTCATGTCAATCATTGAGACGCGTACGCAAGAGTGGCTTAACTAAGTCTTTTGAGGTGGAATCGGCTCTACATGTCTGCTGTGGTCCCCTTTGAACTCGGGTAAAGTGAGATCGTTCGAGTCCCCTTAAACCGGCGTTTGACACCTGAAATACCTGAAACCTGAACTATGTTCGATATTCATCAGAATCATTCATTTGATTCATAGTAAGTTTCTGGGCACCCTCAGCTTACGAACTCTCTCAGAGTAGATGAATTGCTCTGAATTACTCTGGTAATCCATAAGCATCAAATTATTTGGCATCGATGACCAGTAAGAGGGTAGTATACCGTTTCAGGATATAGTCCGAGATAGAGGACCGGGGAGGAATAGGATGAAGTTAGGGACCTTAGCCGCCATTTGTGCGTGTTTGCTTTTTATTGGATGTGATCCGGTCGAGGATGGCGCTGTTGTGCCCACAGGTGGTAATGCAGGTGAAGGCGGTGCTGCCGGTGCAGGCGGCGGCGAAGCAGGTGCAGCCGGTGCTGGTGGCGGTGAGGCAGGTGCAGCCGGTGCTGGTGGCGGTGAGGCAGGTACTGCGGGTGCTGGTGGTGGTGAGGCAGGTACTGCGGGTGCTGGTGGCGGTGAGGCAGGTACTGCGGGTGCCGGTGGAGGCGAAGCAGGTACTGCGGGTGCTGGCGGCGGTGAGGCCGGTACTGCGGGTGCTGGCGGTGGCGAAGCCGGCAGCGGCGGCATGATGCCATGCAAAGACGTGGACCGAGATGGTGAGTGTGACGACGTCGATTCATTGTGTAATGCTGATGGCATGCCGTTGATGTGTCGGCGAGCGACTCCAGATTGTCCGCCGAATACTGTGCCTGAGACTCGAAATGGATGTTTTACTGACCGATGTGTGACGTGGGAGGAGTGTGGAGACATTGTTCCCTCAGATATGCCTTGTGGTGGTATCGCCGGGATTCAATGTCCGGATGGATTCTTCTGTAATTATCCCATTGACGCCATGTGTGGTGCGGGAGACATGCAGGGCTTGTGTATGCCTTTCGAACCAGATGGTCCCTGTACTAGAGAATTGTTCTGGGTCTGCGGTTGCGATGGAGAAACCTACGGCAATGAGTGTGAGGCGCTACGAGCGGGGACTTCGGTTGCTTCTGTTGGACAATGCGACTCAGAGCCGGTTATCTGTGGCACCCGTGGCGCGCCACCATGCGCGGATGGTGAATATTGCAAGCATCCAATTGAAGCGAATTGTGGACGAACAGACATGCCGGGTGTTTGTATGCCATTCGATCCCACAATGCCCTGTACTCGAGAGTATTTTCCAGTCTGCGGGTGTGACGGGCAGACCTATTCTAATCCATGCCATGCCGAAGTGGCTGGTGTGTCCATTGACTTCGAAGGACCATGCGCTTCAGAAGGGGTAGCCTGTACAGTAGATGGTGACCAATGTGAACGAAATGAGTTTTGTGCCTTCCCTACTGGCGCTTTCTGTGGCGAGCGGGGTGGTCAGGGCATTTGTCAGGCAGTGCCTGATCAAGGGGTTTGTACCAGAGAAGTGGCGCCTGTTTGTGGGTGTGACGGTCAGACCTATACAAATGAATGTGAAGCGCTGGTTGCCGGGGTTTCAATTCGTGATGAAGGGGCATGTGGTGACGGCTGTATGAATGACGCTGACTGCGGTCCTACGGGCTGGTGTCGACCAACTGGCGAAGCCGAAGGTATGGCTTGTACACCGTATCAGAGCGAAGGCGATTCCTGCGGTGGCTTTACGTTGCCTGAATTCCAAACTCGCTGCTCACCGGACTTGTTCTGCTCTAATGAACAGCCTCTACTACCAGACGCACCCGGTATTTGCCGGCCTCTTTGTCTCGTTGATGAAGAATGCGGGAATAATATGACCTGCAATATTACGTCCGATACGAATCCGAATGGACCATGTTTGTCCTCTTGTGCGCCGGGCGAGCCGTGTATAGACCTATGTTACGGCTACTGCGTCCCAATGGGACAGAGTTGTGGTGGATTCCTCGGTTTGCCGTGTCCGGGTGACCAAGTGTGCATGGATGATCCAAGTGATCAATGTGACCCCCAAAATGGAGGTGCCGATTGTCCGGGCATTTGTGGTGAACCGAACGCATGTACGCCGGATCAGTGTGGTCCTGCACCTCGATTGATGCTCTGCGAGAATGGCGAGGCTCCAATTGCGAACTGCGTCATGGGCGTGAACGGTATGTGTGGCTGGGAAATTGATACTAGCCCATGTGAAGAAGAGCCGATTGGATGTAGAGAGGGTGATTGTGGTCCAAATGGATATTGTCAGCTAGATCGAAACGGCGCGGCAGTGTGCATACCGTATGCGCTTGACGGAGACCCGTGTGGCGGTGGCATCCCACCTGGACCAGGTACGGAGTGTAATCCTGCCACACATTACTGCGCGCCGCCGGCAGTCGACTTGCCTGGTGCACCGGGGATATGTTCTGCCTACTGCATGGGCGATGATGATTGTGGCGCAATGGGCTCTACCTGCATTATCAACCCGCCTTGCTTGTCTCCTGAAGGCAATAATCTGGCGGTGTGCTATGGGTACTGTTCACCCGAAGGCGACCTCATTGAGCCACCGATTGAGCGAGAGCCCTAATCGATGAGCAGATTTGAGTAAGATGATTTGCATTGCGACTCTGAACGACAGTTTGACGTCTAAGAGTTGCAATGCAACATTTCATCTCGTGTCGAATCTACTCCGTGCGGAGACTTAAATGATTCTTATTTGTACAGCAAGCCATGGTGAAAATTTAAAGCTCGCGACGCGTGTAGAAGAAGCCCTCAATCAGCAAGGCTGCGAAACGTGCCTCGTAGACCTTACAGCCATTGATCTGCCGCTCTACACATCTCGTACGGCGACCAAGCCCAATGAGGCTGTCTTGGGCGCACTTGTCAGTGCCTTCAGCCGTGCCAAGGGCTTTTTCTTCACAGCACCTGAATATAATGGGTCTATTCCACCCACGCTGACGAATGCCATTGCGTGGTTATCGACGGAATCAGACGATTTTAGATCTTTGTTCAACAATAAGCCGGCGGTCATCGCGACGCATAGCGGCGGTGGAGGTCAGAAACTTCTCACCTCATTAAGAATTCATCTCTCTCACTTGGGCGTCAATGTCCTTGGGCGAGAATTGGCTGCCAATGGGCGCAGTGAGGTACGAGAGCGTTCACTGCACGACGCGCTCAACCGTTTACAGACCTTTGCCTACGCATAAATAAGAACGCGTCATACTCAACGCTGTGCATCTGACCCGACTTAAGGCTCGGTGGTCATCGCCTCAGGGGTTGGACATGCGTTTGGCATATCCTCCGGCTCCGGGGTACCGGGCACCCACCGAATTGCATAAAGGCTAGATCCTTCCAGATCAATCGCAAACGGACTGGAGATTTCTCCGGCGCCCGCACCGCACCATGCATCTTCTAGACTCACCGCGGATAAAAGGAGGTTCCCTTCCACCAAGACAGGCTCGATTTCTAAGGATAGTCCAGGAAACCAGATCTCAAAACGTCCTGTTTCGTCGATCTCTGTAAAGAACGTGAGACGAGGCGGTGCGTCAATTTCATCTCTTGTCAGTCTCACGGTGCCATCGAGTGTGCTGCTGCCCTCGGAATCATGATCGAAAATGGTAATCCACAACGACAGTGGGAGCCCGGCTAGCGAAGCATTCATGAGCCAGTCACCCGTTAAGTCGATTCGTTCGCTTTCGATATTCTCGATGGGCGGTGATTCCGGTCTGATTGCCTCTGCATCCGCGACTGCCATATCCGGTGTTATACCGCTATCAATGTTATCGTCACATGATGTTTGCGGACAGCTGCTAGGCAGCATGTCGTAGGTCACATCAGGACCCATTCGTTGGACGTAAAAGGTGCTGCCCTCAAGGTCGAGATTTAACGGACTGGTGACCTGACCCTCCACGGTCCCGCACCAGGAATTTTCATCAATAATCCCAGCATTTAGAATGACGTCGGCGAAGACCGCAGACTCGGACTGAACAACATCGCGACCGAGATTGAGCGGCTTGGCTTCCATGATGAATGCGCCGTTTTCATCTACCTCGGTGTCGACAATCTTGAGTGGCTCAGCATCCTCCGGCTGGTCATGAAGCCAGACTGTGGCTTGATAGGCTCGGGGTTTACTGGCATCGGGTCTTTCAATCTTAATTCTCAAACCAAGAGCGAGCCCTGCACCGAGTCGAGACCTGAGTAACCATGTCCCAACTAGGTCCGTGTCTGGGTCTGCCGGGGTGACTGTGCTCTCGCATTTTGGTTTTCTGTAGTCGCTCGTTCTGGAAGCAAAATTATTGTACTCGTCCCTGGGCGAATCGTTGTCGCAACCGGCAACGAGAAGAAGACAGATGAGGTAGTAGTGTAAGTTCATAGAGCGATCTCCATGTCCACCGTCAAGAACTGGCGATGATCGGTATATCGACCATTCGTCAGTGGCATTTGTTGGGAATCGGTCACGGTAACATCAGCGAAGGCTTGCCAAACGAATGCAATATGCGTCTTTAGCGTCTCACTCCAATGTGCGGTCCACCCACCACCGAAGCGCGCATTGGTGCTTTCCGCTAAACCGGGTTCAAATGTCTCTTTCGGCGTCGCACCGTTTTCAATTCCGAGCATAATGTGTAGGGCGTGGATGTCGGTGACTTGTAGGTCTGTATTGAGTTTGAACTCATAGGTGTCATTGAAGTCTCTCGGCGTGCGAAACAAAATTTCGCCTGTACGCGTGCCTACTGCCGTTTGACTCTTGGCAATACTCCATTGGTGCCAACTGAGTGAGGGACGGAGTGTGATCAGTGGACTCAGGGTCACGCTGATTTCGCTTCGAATACTCTGCGGTACATCAAGAGTACTTTGCGCCGGCTCTTGTGTCTCTTCGGCTTCTCCAAATAAGATGTAAGCATCGCCTTTGATGGTGTAACTGACGGCGCTTTGCCACGCTAAACCGAGTTTGAAGTTTGAAGTGGGTTGCCACTGGGTACCCAGTATTAACGTAAACCCTTGATCTTCACCATCTTCAAAGAGTACTCGCCCCTCTGCCAAATAGCCTTCTAGAGTCACATCATCTGATGAATTTACCGTTCGAGCGCGCAAGAGTGATAACGTGGTCTGAGTTCCAAAAATGGTTGCTCCAAAGGAGAGTGCACTTTCCACGTGCTCGACCGCTAGACCGACGCCAAGACTGAGCATGGTGAGTTCGGTGTTGATGACCGCCCAGCGCTGTGGTCCGTCAACTGCGCCGGGATATGCCTGCGATGCAGCGAAGTTCTTTTTCCAATTGGTTCGTCCCGCCCGCTCCACAAAGCCGGCAATACCAAGCCCGATGCTCCAGTTGCCTAAATCATGTCCGCTTTGAAGGGCGAGTCCGGGCACCGCCCCAAGTGTACCGGCTTTTCCAACGCCAGAATTGATGCCCTCAAGTTCTGAGGGGACTTCATTCAATTCGGCGTCTCGATCATAGGTTGCTTTTCGATTCACGAGCATGCCGTGGAGTTGAAGTGTGAACCCCACATCCGTTAGTCCGGCAGGGTTCCAATAGATAGAAAATGGTGATCGAGATGTGGCGCCACTGTCGACAATTCCGCCAAATCGTCCAATATGAAATGGGTTTGCGAATCCATTTAAAGGTATCATCATCCCCACAACTAGGATGAGTAGCCAGCTATGTCGAGCGCTCACGGTTAGCGAACTCTGACGCTGGTCGTGGTGATGGAAATGAAACATAAACCTCCTCGATCAAGCACTGTTGATCACTTTAGCGCCTTTAGCGTGAATAAGTAACGGACTTTCCTTTTTCTTCGCTTCGCTGGGTAATGGTTGACATTTTTGGATGACCGGAAGACATCTAACCACAGGTCCTTTGTTCAGGATGATCGGCGGCAGGAGTCTAGTTTGGGCGTTTTATATTTT
>JBMYRY010000083.1:0-8169 GCA_049602795.1 Bradymonadia bacterium | reverse complement strand
CGCTCGGCTCGAATGCCATCATGTGGTCTTTACCCGCTTCGATGATCTTTCGAATCGAATCGATTTCGGGGAGGATCTGGTTGTAGTAGTAACGAGCCATTTTGAGCTTCGTCATATTGAACTTGCTTTCTTCAGACAGCGCTTTTTCAGCCATTCGTGCCCACATATACGCCACTGCAACGATCCCAAACATCTTCAAATAGTTGCTTGCAACAGCGGCGGCAGCCTCGGGATCTGCCATCCCTTTCATGCCAAGGTTCATCGTGGTCTCGTTGAGTGTGTTGATCGCAGCGCCGAGTGCCGTTGCGAATTCGCCCATACCGTAAACGTCGTTATTTGCCACCGTGAACTTGTACACTTCTTTAGAGAACGCTCTATAGAGTACACCGCCACCCTTGGGCAACTTTCGTCCAATCAGATCTAATGCCTGAATGTGATTTGTGCCTTCGTAGATCATGGCAATACGAGCATCTCGAAGATACTGTTCGATGCACCAGTCGGTCGTGTAACCGGAACCACCAGTGACCTGCATTGCTTCGCTTACATTATCGAAGCCTCGCTCAGTGCAATAGGCTTTGACAATTGGCGTCATCAATTCAACCATGCCCTTTGCATGCTCGCGGGTCTCGTCATCCTCGTGAGCGTGGGCAATGTCAATATTCATCGCGGTCCAAAGGGCTAGGGCTCGCATGCCTTCAGTGCTAGCACGCACGTTGAGCAGTTGCCGTCGAACGTCTGGGTGAACCAAGATGTTGTCAGCCGAGGAGTTCCCGTCGTTTCTTTCTTTGTTGAGGGATCGACCTTGACGACGATCCTGGCAGAAGGCGACGGCCGTTTGGTATGCGATCTCTGACAGCGCGATGCCTTCCAGACCGACACCCAGGCGTGCGTGATTCATCATCACAAACATGCCCTTCATACCCTTATGTGGTTCACCCACGAGATAACCGCGTGCACCCTCCAAGTTAATGACGCAAGTGGGCGATGCATGTATACCCATTTTATGCTCTAAGCCTCCGCAAAAGACGGGGTTTCGCGAGCCATCGTCGAGAATTTTTGGCACCACAAAAAGGCTGACGCCTTTGATGCCTTCGGGCGCATCTGGAAGACGAGCGAGGACTAGGTGAATGATATTGTCTGCGAGGTCGTGTTCGCCAAAAGTAATCCAAATCTTGGTGCCTGTAAGGAGATAGCCATCCCCATCGGGCTCAGCTTTAGTGCGCATTAACCCGAGATCTGTACCGCATTGTGGTTCGGTGAGGCACATGGTGCCGGTCCATTCACCACTGATGATGTTGGGCAGATACTTTTGTTTTTGCTCGTCTGTTCCAAAGTGCATCAACGCTTCAACAAGACCGTGTCCGAGCCCTGGACACATTGAAAAGCTCTTGTTCGTGGCACAGGCAAACTCGCCGAGAGCTACAGCCAAGGCATGCGGTGCACCACCCCCGCCGTATTCTACAGGCATTGCAATGGCGCCCATGCCGCTTTCGACGTACTTCTTGTATAGTTCTTTGAAGCCAGCAGGGGTCTTGACGTCATGCGTCTCAGGGTCATAGCTTACGCCTTCTTGGTCTGCTGTCCGATTGAGAGGCAACATTTCGTTGGTACAGAATTTCCCTGTCTCCTCTAAAATTGCCATCGCTGTCTCAAGATCAAAATCTTCGAACGCTTTCATCTGTTGGACTTTATCGTAGCCAAAGGTCTCGTAGATGAAGCGCATGTCTGCTGTAGGTGCCTTGTAGATCTGCATAAATGTTCTCTCCATAGATTTTCGGACGGACGCATGATGCGTTGCGTCATGTTACATCGATTCTGTTCAATGTCCGAGCGTTTCGTTGATTGCCAATTTATTTTTCCATCCGACAAAGTTTGTTGTGTTTAGAACATGTCGTCTAGTTCGAAGGCTCGCACGATAACATTGACAATGTCAAAGTCTCTATGCGCAGAGTTTTACTTGATCAAAATGGTTAAATACTGGTACTCAGCGCGCATAGAGCCAGATGGAGGCAAATCGATGAAAAAACTACTGACACTCGTTTCGGTACTCTTTTGTTTTACAGCGTGCGACGACAACGTTGGCGCTTCAGGTGACCCTTTTGTACCGCCCCGAGATATGGGGATGACGAATGACGCGGGTACACCGAATGTAGTGGGTTATCCCTACAAGCTCGAAATCGAGGGCGAATCGGAGATTTCGCTTTACTACAATCAACCGGCTGAACTCCGAGTAAGATATGTAGATGACGGCAATCAAGATGGTCCTGCAGGAGATCAACCGATTTTTGACGGAACCGTAGAGGTAAGCTTCGAGCCTGAAGATCAGACCTTCGCTTCTGTTCAGTCGCGTACTCGTCGCACAGACAGTAACGGACTTGCGACTTTCAATCTGACAACAAACGGTTTCACTGGTCGCTTTCGAGTGGTCGCACGTGCAGCCAATGCGCGTCCGGTTGCGTGGACTGTTCGCGTGAGTAAGGATCCGCTTGGTGCCGTGAACGTGCGGGTTCAGTATGACCCAGCGACAGGTCGGTATCAGTCCGGAGAATTCAACAACATTCGGGTCAAACTCGTTGAAGGTACGTGCATTACTGCTCTGACAGCTAATAACCGCCGCTACAGCTTCACTGGACCAACCATTACACCATTCGATGGCGATGACATTTCCGCATTTGCAGATGTACCTGGAGCCGTTGAATTTGCTGCGCTCGCTTGGGGTCGAAATGATGATGGTCGGAATATCGCTCGAGGCTGCACTGACGGTGTTTTGGCTGGTTCCGCGATGCCGACTGAAGCGATTGTAACCCTTGAAGATGAGCCACTTGAATTCAAGGGGGTCTTCAATGTTGATCATGAGTTCGACATCACAGAAATGCTTCGCGGCACTGATGATGATGGGCTAAATGGTTTTGTCGATGCGCTCGAAATTCTCGGTGCTTTGGGCGGCGGGAACGGAATGGGGATGTATCCTCGAGGCGATGCGATTCTCGGCTTGCTGTGCGACCGAGCGAACATCAATGCGGCTGTGTGCGCTGCCCTTCGCTTGTTTGGTGCTCGAGTACTTGAGGAAGAAATCAATAATAATGTTGATGCTGATACGCTCGCCGCATTGGACGTTTTCGGTGACCTGTACACGAACCTATCGGTATTTAAAGTTTATGGAGAAATGGAGTTCCTAGCGAATTACCCAACCGTCGAAGGGTACCTGCGAGATAATGAGAGTCGTTGGCAGGGCATTAGATTCGTCTGGCGAGACGGTTGCGACCTGATGATGATGGGGGATTGCGAACGTGAATTCCCATTTGTGGACGACAACCAGGGTCGTGAGAGTCCAATTACGGCTCGATTCGATGCGCTCTACGAGACCGGTAATGATACCCTTTTCATTTCTCGGCATCAGATGTCACTCAGCTATGGGCGTTTGGTGGTCCTTGCGCTTGAGCGCTGGATTCTTCCACAAGCCATTCCCGAGGCTGATGTTGGACCAAACAACATGCCCGATGGTGTTGTTAGCTTTGCCGAGTTTCTCGGTGTGCTAGTGAACTGTAACTCAATTGCGAATGGTGACGCGACCCTCGAGGGGCTCTGCACCGCAGGTCTTGCGCTTGGTGGAGATTTCCTCCGCAATGAATTGCTTAATATCGATGACAGCACCGACCTCATCACTCTTGAGGGTAGCGTGAAGGTCGCCGATATGGTCGTGGACCTGAGAGCAGATTATCTTTACGAGGGGGTTTGGAACGGCACCTTTGGAGAAAATGGAGAATTGACCTCAAACATCGGTACGTTTGAGGGGTGTCGAGATGAAGACTGTGAGGCGATCGAAACCATCATGAGCATGCCGTAGGGTAGCAATTGAACACGGTTCCAAAAAAGGGCTCTTCGGAGCCCTTTTTTTGTTGAGGACTTCTTGGGGGAGGGGCTTGTGTACTTTATAAGAATCAATGAGCAATCGCCCTGGGACGAGTGCTAATCAAGCAGACCTTCAGCATTAAGCTTATCGATGATCAGTGATACGCACTGATCGACGGTTTGGTTGTCCGTCTCTACCTTCAAGAATGGAGACTGGGGTGCTTCATACTGTGCAGACACGCCCGTAAATGACCTAATCTGTCCGCTCTTAGCTTGTTCGTAAACCTGAACTGCATTCTGAGCGTCACGCTGTTGGCATACTGAAGCTGAGGCATGTATATGCAACTCAAGATACGCATCTTCGCCGATCGTTTCTTTCGCAAGTCGCCTAATTTCCGCATACGGGCTCACGAACGAGGCGATTACGATGAGACCCTGCTCATTGAGGGTGTGCGCAGTATGAGCGCCTCTCCGACACGCTTCTCGGCGGTCCTCAAGGGTGAAGCCAAGGTCGCGGTTTAGAGCTAAACGCATATTGGTGCCATCGAGGATGCAGGCGGTTTTACCGAGTGACCACAATCTCTTTTCCAATTCATGTGCAATCGTAGTTTTACCCGAACGGGGCAGACCAGTCAGCCATAGTGTTCTTGGGGTCTGATTGAGCCTGAGTGCTCGTTCGTCCCTCGTAATCATACTGTTCGTGGACGTTAGCGTCGTGCCACTTCGCGTTTGTTCACGTCGAGCACGTCTCAACTCCGCACTTTCACGATCGAGGATCATACCAGCACCAACCGTCACATTGGTAAAACGGTCTATGATGATGAAGCCGCCAGTCGCTCGATTGCGTTCATAGGGATCAAAAATAATCCCGCGTTGCGTCTCCACGACTACGCGTCCAACATTATTCAATTCGATACTGTCAACAGCTTGATCACGTTTGAGGGTGTTCACATTGACGGTATATCGGAGATCCACAAAGTCGGAAGGTACAGTTTGTGGACCGATCTTGATCAGGTATCGGTCATTCGTCTTGAGAGGGACCTCGTTCATCCACACGACCATTGCTTCGAATAATGTGTCGTATTTTGCCCGGTTTTTAGGCTTTACGAGCATATCTCCTCTCGAGATATCGATTTCGTCGCTCAGAGTGATTGTAACTGCTTGGGGAGCGAAAGCTGTTTTTACTTCTTCATCACCCACCAGAATTTGTTCCACGCGACTTGTTTTACCGGATGGCTGAACGGCTAACTGATCGCCAACCGACAGACCGCCCGATGCAATGGTGCCTTGGTAACCTCTGAAATTGAGATTAGGTCGGAGGACATATTGTACCGGTAAACGAAAGTCCACCATGTTTCGGTCCGAGGCAATGTGTACGTTCTCGAGAATCGTTAGGATTGCCGGACCAGTGTACCAGTCCATTTTTGTACTTTGATTGACAACATTATCACCTTTGAGGGCGGACATTGGTACGAACTGGATATCTGGAATATTGAGTCTTGCCGAAAATTGCCGAAAGGCTTTCACAATGTCGTCGAAGATCTCCTTGGAATAGTCAACTAAATCCATCTTATTGACGGCCACGATCATGTGCTTGATGCCCAGGAGAGAGGCGATGAAACTATGGCGTTTAGTTTGAGCCAGAAGACCATGACGTGCGTCGACGAGTACAATCGCTAAATCAGCAGTAGATGCTCCGGTAGCCATGTTGCGAGTGTATTGTTCATGCCCGGGCGTGTCAGCGATGATGAACTTTCTGTGAGCTGTTGAAAAAAAGCGATAGGCAACATCAATGGTGATGCCTTGTTCACGCTCAGCCCTCAGCCCATCAGTAAGCAATGCAAGGTCGGTCTCGCCTTCCACGGTTCCTCGCGTTGCACTTGCTGTTTCGATCGCTGCGAGTTGATCCTCATAAATCAATTTGGAGTCATACAGTAATCGTCCAATGAGTGTTGATTTCCCATCGTCTACACTTCCACAGGTCAGGAATCGGAGTAAGTCTTTTTCTTGATGCTGAGTTAAGTAAGCCTGGATATCTTCCGCGATGAGGGCTCGCTCTTTTTCATTAATCTCCATTAGAAGTACCCTTCTTTCTTCTTTTGCTCCATGGAGCCTTCTTCATCGAAGTCTATGACTCGCCCTTGGCGTTCCGAGGTGGTGGCTAACAGCATCTCTTGAATGACCGTCGGTAAGTCGGTGGCGTTTGATTCAACGGCTCCCGTTAATGGATAACATCCCAGGGTCCTAAATCTCACCATCCGCTCCATCGGTTTTTCATTAGGTTCTAAAGGGAGACGCTCGTCATCGACCATCACGAGAACCCCGTTTCTTTCAACCACAGGTCTTTCGGCCGCGAGGTAAAGGGGAACAATCTCGATATTCTCTAGATAGATATAGAGCCAGATATCTAGCTCCGTCCAATTAGACAGCGGGAATACGCGGATAGACTCCTGTTTGCTATGATTTATCCGTCCATTGTAAACATTCCACAATTCTGGGCGTTGGTTCTTTGGATCCCATTGCATTTTCTCATCGCGGAATGAATACACGCGTTCCTTGGCCCGTGATTTTTCCTCGTCTCGTCGGGCGCCGCCGAAGGCTGCATCGTAGCCGCCCTGCCTCAACGCTTCAATCAGACCAACGGTCTTGTAGGCGTGAGTATGGGCATTGCTGCCATGGACGAAGGGATTGATCCCCTGAGCGCGTGCTTTTTCATTCACGTGAACCCGCAAATCGAGATTATTTTCAGCACAGAATCGATCGCGAAATTCGATCATCTCTCTAAATTTCCAGGTTGTGTCTATATGCAAGAGAGGAAAGGGTAACGTGCCCGGGTAGAAGGCTTTGCGGGCTAAGTGAAGCATCACCGAGCTATCTTTACCAATCGAATATAGCATAACTGGATTGGCAAATTCAGCCGCTACTTCGCGCATAATATGAATGCTCTCGGCCTCTAATTGCTTTAGATGAGAAAGTTGCATCGAGGAGATCATTGTTGTTCCGTTCTGGTCTTTGGTGTTGGAGGTGACGGTTGAAGATTAGAAGTCAAACACATATGAAAATGGAGTTGAATACAATTTATACACATTTTTATATCGTGAATGTGTCAGTTGACTCAAAAATTGATGAAACACTGGTTTAGATAGTTTGCGTGAACGTGTACTTCGTATGACACTGTTAACGTGAAATATCCAACCGACACCATATTTCAGGAAGCCTGGTGGCTTGACGCTGTTGCGCCCGGACATTGGGAACGACATGAGTTATTTGATGGCGACCAACTCATTGCATGGATGCCCTTGGTTCAAAGACCGCGACCGCTGGGGATTACGCATTTTGGAATGCCTCCGTTAACTCAAACTCTAGGCCCATGGATCAAGCCCGTTGAGGGGTCATCGATGCGCCGGGTGGGTAAGATTCACAAACATACGTCTGAGTTGTTGGCTACACTGCCAAACTTCGATTATTTTTCTCAGAATGCCTGCCACACCCTTGAAGATACACTGCCGTTTCATTGGGCCGGATTTGAAGCTCATGTGAAGTACACTTACATTCTAGACAAATTGAATGACCTTGATTGGTTGTGGACCAACATGTCAGCGCGGACTCGGAGAGCCATCAGAAAAGCGCAGAACGCAATCAAGGTTCGTGAGCTGAAGGATTTCGGTGTTTTCAAAAGGCTCTATCATAACACGTTTTGTCGTCAAGGCATGGAGACTCCGGTTGACGAGTCAGTCCTTGACAGGGCTTACGCGGCTGCGAAATCCAATAATGCCGTCAAAATGCTCGTAGCTGAAGATGCAAGCGGTAGGGCGCATGGTGCTGTGTTTTTGTTGTACGACTCGCGAGCGACTTATTATTTGATGGGCGGAAGTGATCCCGAGAAACGAGACAGTCAAAGTCTAAGTTTACTTCTTTGGGAATCGATTAAATTTTCTAGCACCGTATCTCAGAGCTTCGATTTCGAAGGGTCTATGATCGAAAACATTGAAGTGTTCTTCCGAAACTTTGGGGCCGAGAGAACGCTCTATTATGGTCTGACGAAGATGAGTACTCGTTTTTCCGTCGCGTGGGGAGCCCGCTCTATGTTCCAAAAACTTCGCAAAAAGTGAGTGGAAGGGCACTCAGACGTGAGTTTGGTACGCCGAGGGTTTATATTTAGAGTTTGTGCTTTGGAACGGAGGGTATCTGGTGCCCTCAGGCGTTACTTTGCGGGTTACGGTTGAGGATGGCTGTCGATTGTTAGCGACCGCCTTCTCCGCCCATGCCTGTGTCGCTACCAGGGGCCCCACCAGTACCAGCGGCTCCACCCATGCC
>JBMYRY010000082.1:0-8248 GCA_049602795.1 Bradymonadia bacterium | reverse complement strand
ATCTGACGACGATCTTAGGCGTAGGTGGTCTGTATCTTGCGGCGGTTGCGAGTCGGTTCAGCACGGCGGCTGTCGTGGCCCACAAAGACCCACAGCTGGTGGCCTCTATGAACTACGACAATTTCTAAGTCGTTTTTCTATCGGTTCCTTTTTGAGATTCTCACTTCTTCGCTTATTTATTCTCGTCAGTTTGTTCTTTATCGTCCCCGGACGTGCCACCGGCAAGAGCGAGGTGGTTGAACATCTCGGTACCGAGCTCGATGGTGAACTTGAGTTCATTGATCACCATGGTGCATCAAAGCCTCTGAAGGACATATTATCGAGCGAGCGACCTACGATTCTGACCTTTGTTTACTATCGTTGCCCTGGCGCCTGCACCTTATTGCTCAATGGACTCGGTGAGGCCTTACAAGATACTCATTTTGAACTTGGCAAAGATTTTGATGTTGTCACGATGACGGTCGACCCGAATGAGGGGGTTGATCTCGCTGCCGCCAAACGCGATACCTACGTCGATGCATTATCCTTAGAGCGAGGCTCAAAAGAGAGCTGGCGTTTCTTTACGGGGTCTAAGTCGGTCATCACCCGGTTGACGACCCAAACCGGTTTTGGTTACGTGTATGACCCAGATACCCTACAGTACATTCACCCTTCGGTTCTCATTTTCGTTTCTCCTGAAGGCAAGGTTGTGCGGTACTTGTATGGTAGCTACTTTCAGCCAGACAATTTCAATCATGCTCTTGTCGAGGCTGGGAACGGTCGGATCGGCTCTCTTAAAGAACGGATAATGACTTCATTTTACGAGTTCGGTCGGCCCGATGTCGGTCGCCGTTATGCGCTGAATGTAGGTAAGTTAGCCGTCACGCTCCTTGGCATTATTCTGCTGGGTCTTGCGGTGGTGAGCATTGGTATTCGGATTCGTTCTACCTCTAAGGAGGGGTAGCCGGTGGGTGACGGTTTGATCCATCTTGGAACCGCCCTTACTCACCTAAGTCATCCGCATCAAACGGCGAGTACTTTTTCTTCGTCGCGGTGCTCTTTTTGACCTTCGCCGGCGTTGGTGTGGGTTGTGCCTCTTCAACAGTCGTCTCAGTTGGTGGTGCGGTTTGACCCGTGGCAGAAAGGGGGGCTTGATCAAGCTCAAGTCGTCGAGTCGTCTTTGAAAAGGAATAGCTACGTTCTTGACCCGTGCTACGCAGCCACAATCGCGGGCGTACCCCGGCGTTATCCACCATCCATTCGGAGAGTACTTCTCGCTTATCTGGCGTGATCTTGAGAAGCGATGTTTCAAAGATCTCACTCGTAGCTTCAGGGTTGCCATTGATCACCTTCAGACCTTGATAGTCCACAAAGCTTTTGTCTCGTTTCGCCCGTTCAACAATGATGAGGTCCAAAAACGTGTCGCCGGTTACTTCTGCGACCTCTAGCGTTACGGTAACAGGACCTTTCGCTGTACGGGTTCGCTTTACGTTAAGGAATCGGGCAGGCTGTCCGAATGTTCGGGATAGGAAAGCTACATGATGACTGTCCACGCGCATTGCCGATGTGTCATGGTCAAATTCATCAGCGAGTTCTTCATCCATCATCTGGTAAACAATGCCACAGCCATAGGTGCCGTTGACTTCATCATGAAGTAATTGTGCCTTGATGACCTTTCTGAATTCTGGACCAAGTCTTTGGCGAGCATTAGACTCTGCCATCTTGCAGAGAGAGGTGTTGGGCTTTATTGGTGCCTTAGCGCATCCGATGATGGAGGCTAAACAAATTAGTGCAGTCGCGATTCGACAAAACATCTCATCAACTCCCGATCTTCGTTCAAACATTTCGAGAGTATAGTCAATCAGGTTTGTCACTCTTTGGCTAGATTTCATCACAGACGTGGAGCAAGAATACGCAATCAGAAAAGCGGTCATTTGGCCTACGCTTGGTTGTGATCTGGCTCAGGTCTTGATAAGACAGAGGCGGTGGAACGCTCTTCAAACAGGGTGAATATTTTTCAGGAGAATCGTCATGGCAACCCGGTCAAAGGGGAAGCAGCCCAGTCTGACTAATGACCAACTGCGCGATGCGTATCGAAACATGTATCTATCGCGTCGCTTGGATGACAAAGAAATTGAACTCAAAAAGCAGAACCGTATTTTCTTTCAAATTAGTGGTGCTGGACACGAGGCCATTTTGACGGCGGCCGGCTTGGCCTTAAAACCTGCTCACGATTACGTGATTTCGTATTATCGCGATCGAGCTCTGATGCTGCAATTAGGGATGACCGCGGAAGAGATTTTGTTCGCCGCGGTGGGTGCCAAAGCTGATCCGACAAGCGGCGGGCGCCAAATGCCCTGTCACTGGGGGCACAAAGCTCTCAACGTCATCAGTAAAAGCAGTTGTACCGGTACTCAGTTTCTCCAAGGCGTTGGGGCTGCAGAAGCGAGTTGGTATCGAGAAGCTCTGCCCACTGTGCAGGCAAAGATTGCAGGTCATGGGGACGAGGTGGTCCTGATTAGCTCAGGCGAGGGGACTACAAGTCAAGGTGAGTTCTTTGAAGCTCTGAACACGGCATCCAACAAGAAGCTACCTGCGATCTTTTTGATTGAGGACAATGGTTACGCGATTAGTGTGCCTGTGGAGGTACAGACTGCGGGCGGATCCATCAGTCAACTCGTTCAGAATTATCCCGATTTATATATAGAAAGTGTCGACGGATGCGATGTTGAGGCCAGCTACCAAGCGATGACGAGAGCGGTTGAATGGTGCCGCGCGCGAAAGGGACCTGCACTGATTCATGCGAGCGTCGTTAGACCTTACAGTCACTCCATGAGCGATGATGAGAAGGCCTATAAGACAGAACAGCAGCGAGATGATGAAAAGGGTAATGACCCGCTTGACGTCATGGCGACCTTGCTCGTGAAGCGCAAGATTGCCACAAAAGCTGAGATTCAAGACATTCAGGCATCTGTTGATGCTGAGATCGCCTCGGCAACTGAATCCGCGCTTGCTGCGGAAACGCCATCTGCCCACGAGGTTTTTGATCACATTTACTCTGAGGATGTGGATCCAACCTCTAGCGATTTTGACACCGAAGCAAGAGGATTAGATGGCGATGCGAATAAGACCATGGTGGATTTGCTCAATGCATGCCTCCAAGATGAAATGGCACGCGACGAGCGGATTGTTGTTTTTGGTCAGGACGTTGCGGATGCATCACGCGAAGAAGTGCTTGATGAATGCAAAGGTAAGGGCGGTGTGTTTAAGGTAACACATGGCTTGCAGCGTCGATTTGGCGGACGCCGTGTGTTTAATTCACCCCTCGCTGAAGCAAATATCGTGGGCCGTGCCCTAGGGATGGCTGAGCGTGGACTCAAGCCTGTCGTCGAAATTCAGTTCTTAGATTATATTTGGCCTGCCTTTCAGCAGATTCGTAATGAACTTGCCACGGCACGTTGGCGTAGCCATGCTGCTTGGCCGGCACCTGTCGTGATCCGAACGCCAAGTGGTGGATACCTTAAGGGTGGGGCGCCGTACCATAGTCAAAGTGCTGAGACGCTCTTCACGCATATCCCAGGGCTACGTGTCGTGATGCCGTCAAATGCCCGTGATGCAAATGGTCTCCTCCGTACGGCGATTCGCTGTGAAGATCCAGTCATCTTTCTTGAACCCAAACATCTCTACCGCCAGACCTACAATAAAGGGGCGTATCCAGGTGAGGATTTCATGATCCCATTTGGTAAAGCCAACTTTATCGAGCGAGGGAATGATTTAACCTTGATTACGTATGGCGCGCTCGTTCATCGAAGTAGAACTGCACTCAGACAGTTGAAGAAAGAACGAAACTGCGAGATCGATTTGATAGATCTTCGCACGCTGTCACCTTACGATTGGACAGCGATATCGGAGTCCGTGAAACGAACTGGAAAAGCGTTGGTCGTTCATGAGGAAACCAAGGCGTGGGGCTATGGTGCTGAAATTGCGAGTCGAATTGGTGAAGAACTCTTCGAATGGTTGGATGCCCCCGTTCGTCGGGTAGCAGCGCTAGATTCTTTCGTTGCCTACCATCCCACACTTGAGGACACCATCTTGCCACAAGTTGCAGATGTCCATGCTGCACTTGAGCAACTGTTGGATTATTGAACCCCCATTGTTCTCGAGTCGGAGTTCATTGAGCGAATGATGCATTGACCGGGTTGAGCGGCGTTAGTTTGTAAAGGGGGGCACATCTACTCGAACGGTTGCCTTGTCCACGCGCACCTTGACTGAGTTCCGAACATCTTCTGGCAACTGTCCATTCAGCCTCACACGGATAATGCTTGCGTTGACCGTCTCATATGATGGATGAATCAAGGTCCGCTTGACCATTGGATGCTTCAGCCGAACCCACTTTCGAGGCTCCTTAAATCCTTTTAGTCGAATGACCAAAACCTCTTGGGTATCTGACAGGATTTCAACCGCTTGAGCCTGTATTGGACTTGCCAACGTGATTTTAAGGGTTCGCGCTGATTTCTCATCTCTGTCGACGCTCACGATTTGGTTCGGCGCTTCTGTCTGGCTAGTCTTTGGAGAGAGAACAATGCCTGCCCAAAAATCACCGCCTTTGACCACATGTGCGGGCCAAATTCTCGGTTCGGCGGTGAACTTTATGGCTGGAAAGACCTTGCGGAGTGCCTTGATCATTTCGGCAGATCTAAGGTTTGCCAACATGTACGCATCTCTTTGGGGCGTTCTCAACCTCGGCGGATATGCGCGTTCTCCCGGAGCAGCGTAGGATTCAACGGCAACTTCCTTAATGCCTGGCAAGGTCTGGAGTTTGGATCGCAGTTCTTCTACCATTAAGTTGAGTTGTCCGCTCTTGGGCCCCTCTTGTCCTGGTGTGTAATTGACCGACAAGGGTTCGCGCTGTGTGATCATTGGTGTGAGGCTCGGTTTGGGTTGCCACAAGATCTCGGTTTCACCGCTCTGAGCGAGATCTACCTTTGGACCGGACACAACGGTCTTTGGTGTGTGGGGACGCTCCTTTGGCTTTGAGATCTGCTTCGATGTTTCAGGCGCCTCGGCACCGACCTTGGTGGAGCGGCTACCTCGGTCTGATTTGCTCACCGCTACTTTTGTTGTCGAGACCGACTTCCTCTTGGTTGACATCTTGCTCTTCTCGGACCTAGGCGAGACTACATTTTTGGTCGCTTTGTTGGGTCCGTGTGGCGTTTTGGTGGTTGCGTGAACTCCCGTAGGTTCAGCCACTGCGGCTTCAGGCTGTTGGTTCTGTGCGCGCTTCTGCCCGGTGGTTGATGGGGCATTCACGGCATTCGTGGAAGATTGTTTGGGTTCCCGTTGTTTAACTATCGCTGCAGTAGACGATGGAGGGAGTCGGCTGGCGGTGCTTTTCATCGTTCGATCCGCAGGAGATGTGACGGTGGCAGTCGGAGCGTGCTGTGTCCGATTGTCTTGAGTTGAGCGTGTATCCGGCGTGAGTGGGGTCGACTCAACCAATACAGCCGATCCGGAGTTGAATGGTCGAGTTTGATGCTGCACTTCAGCCTCTGCTGGCTCAACTTCAGCAGCCTCTGCCTTCGCTTCCGCACCAAAGAAATGAGCGATCCTCACCGAAAATCGCTTGGTGGATGCACCACCTTCGTCATTAATCCCACTCGAGAAGGCGAGCGATGTGCGCGTGAACTCCCCGAAGGTAAATCCGCCATACACTTCCGCGGGCTCAGGACCTTCAAGTTGGCTTGAGGTTGCGTTCAGTACCCCGGCAAGTTCCGCAAACATGGTCCAATGTGGCCAGTCCAGAGGAATATACATGCCCGTTCGATAGTCGACGGTGTCCCGAAAGGTTGCATCGGCAAAGGTTGCTGGTTCGAATTGATGTCGATATCCAATCATGCCTTCGAAAGAGAGGTCGTCGAATCGTTGGGACATCATTACACCTGCCCTGAGCGTCGTTGCGCCAACGCCCGTCAAGTTGTCGGCATCACCTGTCGGGAAAGTCAGGTCGGTGTATGTGCCAAGTCGAAGACCGATGGCCTTAGCATCTAGAAGTCGCCAGCGAATGCCAAATGCAGCGTCACCTGCGCTAAACGTATCTCCCTCAAAGGTGTCGAAGGGTTCTCCCGTCATTTGAGATGCTGTCATTGCCAGATAAGCCCGAACGGACTCCGTCTGTTGCCAAGAAACGGCTAGATCGATATTTAACTGAGTGTCGATGACACCGACTCGCGTCCCAGTGGCAGGATCAACCGCGTCGAGGATATCCGAGCCCCGATCCAGTGCCAGTACGAGCGCGAGGTCTCCGGGGTGACCCATTTCTAGACTGTCTACGGCAATGCCCTTCGCGTATGGGTCTACGGTGCGTACAATTCGTAGGTCTTGGGCAGATGCCCAGCCGCACATCAAGGTTGAGAGCAGCAGTGCATTAGCTAGTAGTGTTAGGATCCGAAAGGTCACGCGCTTACACCTTTGTGTTTTTACTCTTATCATTGTCTCTCGATTGTTATATCGGTCAAGAAAACGAACACTTAAATGCTTGTAAACAAACAGTTTTTTGTTATAGTGCCGTCTTATGGTGTCAGTGGTGCGGATCGCTGTCTCGGATCGTGGTTTAAGGAACTGTCAAATCATGTGGAATAGGTTGGTCGATGTTTATCGGAGTTCGGTGAAGCCGCAAGACACGATCTTTAATACCTATCTTGCTCGTCCATTAGCCACCCCTTTCGTTTTGGTTTTCGAGCGAATAGGCATCTCTCCAAATCAGGTTACTTTGGTTGGATTACTGCTCATGCTCTTGAGTGCAATTATCTGGTGCGGACCGGCTTTTGATGTGGTGTTTTATTCACCATCTTTTCATTTATATCTTGGACTGATTTTACTTGAGTTGGCTTATGTTCTGGACTGTGTCGATGGACAACTCGCGCGCCGATTAAGTCTCAGTTCAGACTTAGGCGCCTCGCTTGATTTCTTGATGGACGAACTCAAAGCATTCTTGATGATTGGTTCGCTCTGTGTGTTTTGGTGGAGTTCAGATCGGTCATCTAACGTGGCGCTTTTTTGGGGGGTGAGTGGGGTCATATGTGTGGCGAGTGCAATCTCCCTAACCCGGTTCATTCGGTCCGACGCGATGCAGCGTTCCGGTATCGTTGCTGTTTCCGAACATGGAGACTCGGCAAAGACTCGAGCTAGAAAGGGCCCATTTTGGTGGTTGTTGTTACCCGCACGATTGATCACGCAGTATCCTCAAAGTTTGCCGTTCTTTATTCTGTTCAATCGAGTGGAATGGTTTGTGATGCTATATAGCGCGCTCCATTTTGTTTATGCTTTCGGTCGATTGGGGCAAATTTTCATTCGTTTATTTAGACGAGCGCCGATTTCGTAAGTAATGCAGGGCGCGTTTTTGGTGTTCTAGCCTTTTCGTGGGCGTCGCGATCAGGTATGTGAAATGGCACAGTGAGTTGGAGAAACCACCTATGAAGATCTTGAGTAGTTATATTGCCGGTGAATGGGTTGAAGGCGCGGATGAGGGTAGTTCACTCTATGATCCCGTGACCGAAGAGATCGTTGCACGGACATCCACTGCCGGTCTTGCGATTGGCGATGCGTTCCGTGATGCGAGAGAACGTGGTTTGTCGACTCTTCAGCAAATGACCTTTCGAGAGCGTGGGGCGTTGTTAGAGGCCATGTCAAAATGTCTGCACGGTGCTCGAGAAACATTGATTGATATTGGACGCGTAAACGGAGGCAACACTCGAGGCGATGCCAAATTTGATATTGATGGTGGCACGGCAACATTGATGTATTATGCCAAATTGGGCGAGAAACTAGGTGATCGTAAGACCTTGCTTGATGGTGAAGCAATTACCATCGGAGGCGCTCGAATGCAGGGGCAGCATATCTTGAGTACTCGTCCAGGCGTCGCAGTGCATATCAACGCGTTTAATTTTCCGGTTTGGGGTTTAGCCGAGAAGGCGGCATGTGCGATTTTGGCAGGCATGCCCGTGATTTCAAAACCAGCAACAGCGACGGCGTGGATGACTTGGCACGCGGTCAAAACGCTGGATGAGGCAGAGCTGTTGCCGGCTGGTATATTGAACCTCATCTGTGGTTCAGCGCGAGACTTGCTTGAGCATGTGACTTGGGCGGATGTGATCGCGTTTACTGGTGGTGCTGAGTGGATTATTTGTTTCAGCCGGAATCTCATTCGCTCATTCGCATTCGCCGTGTCGAGCAAAAAGGCGCACACACCTCATTATCTCCATGAAGAGTT
>JBMYRY010000081.1:0-8370 GCA_049602795.1 Bradymonadia bacterium | reverse complement strand
ATCCACCACATTGCCGAGGTACGCAATCGACACAGCTTCTTCATTATCTCGGGCATTGCGTACTCGCTCTATGACCAAGTCTAGATCTTCGTACAGTTCATCTACCCATCCTTGCTCATGACGTTTTCTAGCCGCATCCGGGTTAATCTCCGCAACCACGCACACCGCACCCGCAATCACCGCAGCTTTGGGTTGAGCTCCACTCATCCCCCCCAGGCCAGATGTGACAAAAACCCTTCCGGCTAAATCCTGATCATCATCGAGGCCGAGATAAAGTCGACCTGCACCCAAGAGTGTGATCGTGGTGCCGTGAACGATACCTTGCGGACCGATGTACATGTAGCTACCCGCAGTCATCTGACCGTAATTGGTTACACCCAGCGCGTTATGTCGTTCATATTCATCCACGGAGGAATAATTCGGGATCATCATCCCATTCGTGACCACGACGCGAGGCGCATCGGGGTGAGAAGGAAATAAGCCAAGAGGATGCCCCGAGTACATTACTAATGTCTGATTTTCAGTCATTTCCGACAAGTACTTCATGGTGAGACGGTACTGTGCCCAATTCTGAAATACCGAGCCATTGCCGCCGTAAGTGACCAGTTCGTACGGATGCTGAGCCACTGAAGGATCCAGATTATTCTGAATCATCAACATGATCGCTGCCGCTTGAGGTGTCTTCGCCGGATATTCGTTTATCGCCCGAGCCTGCATGGCGTTATGCGGGCGATATCTAAACATGTAAATCCGTCCAAAATGCTGCAGCTCATACAAGAATTCTTCGGCGAGTGTTTCATGAAGCGTCTCTGGAAAATATCGTAATGCATTTCGGAGCGCGAGCGCCTGCTCATCTCTACTCAATAACAGACGACGTTTAGGTGCACGTGAAATATGGGGTTCATCGGCAGGGCCGTTGATTAACTCACCTGGGATTCCTTCTAAAATCTCGTCTTGAAAGCTCTTCATCATTAATGCCTTCCATGCTAACGCGTTTGACTCTTGCCTCCCAAAAACAGTGGGAAATCAAGAACGTCCCATCATTCGTAGGTGTTGCCGCTTTTGCCCATCAGCCTTTTCGGAGTCGAGCTGACGTTTGCTGAACGCGGTCAACGAGGCGTTTAACATTCTCTGGAGGTGTCGTCAGATGAATACCATGCCCCAGATTGAAGACGTGTCGCTGTCCGTTTTCCGTTTCATCAAGCAAGCGGTCGACCGCTTCGTCCAGCAAATCTGTCGGCCCAAGCAAATAGCCAGGGTCAAGATTACCCTGCAAGGTAATGTTCGGTCCAACTTGCTGGCGAGCCTTAGTCATTGACACCGCCCAGTCTACTCCCACAACATCGGCTCCACATTGAGCAACGATATCAAGATAAGCCCCACAACCTTTCGGAAAGACAATCACCGGGAGACCTGGACGCCTAACGGCTTCGACGATTCGTTGAGTATACTTCAACCCCCAGCGCTTGTATTGCTCGGGATCCAGACAACCTGCCCAACTATCGAAGATTTGTAGCGCCTCCGCACCGGAATCCGCCTGCATGTTGAGCAAGTCAATCGTCGCTTCCGTCAGGTATTCAAACAACACCTCAGCAGCCGCTCGATGCTCGTGCAAAAACGCCTTGGTTTTCATGAAAGCCTTGGACGAACCGCCCTCGATCAAATAGCTAGCCAAGGTAAATGGTGCGCCTGCAAATCCAATCAATGGCACGTCCTTGGGCAGAGCTGCCCGAGTCATAGATACCGCGTCACCAACATATTTTAGCTCTTTCGAGACCTCAAACGGTTTCGCTCTCTTCACATCCTCAGGCGTAACAATTGGTCCATCGACGACGGGCCCTCGACCGGGTACAAACTCCACCGGAAAACCAAGAGGCGGCAAGCTGACCAACAGATCAGAGAAAATAATTGATGCATCTAATCCAAAGGCATCAATCGGTTGCAATGTAACCTCACACGCCAATTCGGGGGTCTTACAAAGCGTCCAAAAGTCTGAACGCTGCCGAACTGCACGATATTCAGCCATATAACGACCGGCTTGTCTCATCAACCAAATGGGAGTGCGCTCGGTCTGTTCTCCAAGGCAGGCACGAATAAAAAGAGGACGTTGAGTCATCATCTACACCTTTTCAACGCAAAAGAGCCTTGAATCAGGGCAATCTTCGCGTATGTTCATTCTACTATACATAGAGCACAAAGAGGACATCATGACGAACCGAAAGCACAACTTCAACGCCGGTCCGACAGTTTTGCCGCTCCCTGTTCTTCAGACAGTACAGTCCGAACTGCTCGACTTCAAGAGTACCGGCATGAGCTTAATCGAGATGAGTCATAGAACACCAATCTTCGATGACGTGATTGTGCGCGCCAAGGCGTCACTCGCGAAACTCTACAATCTCCCAGATACTCATGAAATTATGTTTCTGCAAGGTGGTGCAGCGTTACAGTTCGCGATGATACCCTTGAATTTTGGCACCAACGGCGCCTACATCGACACGGGCGTATGGTCATCCCGAGCCATTGAAGAGGCGAGCATTCAGGGGACACCTAAGATTCTGTTCTCGGGAAAAGCAAATGAGTATAAGGCGTTACCCGATGAAGATAAAATCCCGTCAATATCTTCTGACTGCCCTTTTGTGCACTACACATCAAATAACACGATCTACGGTACTCAATTTCATTACACCCCGTCGGTCAATGCACCTCTAATTTGCGATATGTCGAGTGACTTTATCTCGAGACCGCTGGATGTATCGCCGTACGATCTCATTTACGCAGGGGCTCAAAAGAACGCTGGTCCGTCAGGAGTCACGATTCTCATCATTAACAAGAAGGTAAGCCGCCACTTTAACGGCAATGCATCAGTCCCCAAAATTATGCGATATGAAACCCAAGCCAAGAAAGACTCAATGTACAATACGCCCAACACCTTTGGGATTTGGCTGGTTGGTTTAGTCGCCGATTGGGTTCTGTCGATGGGTGGATTAGCAGGGATGGCCGAGCGAAATCAGAAGAAAGCAGATTTGCTTTACAATACGCTCGATGAACTCGATGCCTTCACACCAGTTGTACGCTCAAAAGACCGCTCATTAATGAATGTTACCTTTCGAATGGCAGATGCGAATCAAGAGAAACAACTCCTTGAGGAAGCGACTCGCCGAAATATTGTAGGCATTCGAGGACACCGCAGCGTGGGTGGACTCCGAGCATCGATATACAATGCTGTTGACTATGAATCCGTCTCAGAACTGTGTCAGCTATTACGAGATATGAACTAAGCGGACGCGTTCGACAGGCTTAGACTCCAAAACCCCAGCGGATTATCCGAAGATGAGTTGGTGTCTCGAGCCATTTCATAGAGTGGTGCACTCTCGCTCGCTCGAAATGGACTGCCTTCCATTGGCACGAACTCGTCACAAACCATTCTGGCAGCAAGACTGAAGGCGGCTGATTGAGCTGGTCCAACCATATCAAGAGTGTAGGGTACTCGCACATCCGGTAAACCAAACGCCGTCATCCCCGACGTCATGATGGCCTCTTTATTGCCGAAAACCTCCACGAGGAAATGAAAGAGGAGCCGAGGCTCATCGGTTGTGATTTCACCAAGTGTTCGTGGAGTGAAGACTTTGGTCGCAGTTTCTACGAACAAGCCAGTGCCACCACATTCAAACAAATCGCGCGCCAATTGAAGGGCTTCAATTGCCGGTCTAAATGGTGGTTCACTTTCAAATGCAAGTTCAGCCCGAATTACAGCTCGATGCCCACGAATCTTTCTAATGTCATCGGCATCGAGACATTGAGCCCGTTCACCTACAAACAGAATATCCTGCGTTAGCTCACCATCTCGCTTAGCAAACGAGACTTTGAATCGCGTATTAAGGTCTGGTAGTTTTTTCCAGTCACCACAAAATGTAAGTTCGATGTGTCCCATGGCTGGACTTTCTATCGAAATGGAAAGATAAGCAAGTGTTTGATTATCTGAGCACTGAGAACGAAGGCTACTAAAACATGACTGATCTATCTCCATCCATAAGACGTCACATCAAGCCATTAGGTCCCCGGATTTTGGTTCGCATCATTAAAGAAAATGAGCGTTCACCGTCGGGATTATACTTGCCGGATGGTGTGAAAGAGTCACACGACGAAGCCTGCTACGGAAAAGTCGTAGAGGTGGCACGAACGACTGAAGATGAGGCAACGACTCTCGGTGAGAATGTGAGTGGCATTCCCGTTAATGCCAATATTCTATTTCCCAAGTCGCAGGGTCTTGCGGTGCCATGGGATGACAACCTCAGACTCTTAGAAGTCAAACACGTTTATGCGATAATCGAAGAAGTGAAGCCTGACCAACTACAGTGAGACGCCGACCTAAGTTTTATATCGTGATTGTCGACTCACGAAACACCTGAGTGAGACTCAAAGGATAAATACATGAGCCCCCTTTCTCTTAAATCGAACAAACACAACAGCGTATCTGGCCCACTGTGTGTCGTCGTCATGGATGGCATCGGTCTGAATCCCAATCAAGACGGCAACGCTTTCTTTCACGCTAAAACCCCCAATCTGGACCATCTGTTTGGTACCTATGGCTGTCTACCGCTCGCCGCTCATGGTCTCGCGGTTGGGCTACCGTCAAACGGCGACATGGGTAACAGTGAGGTCGGTCACAATGCCTTGGGTGCCGGTCGCATTTTTGAGCAGGGCGCTAAATTAGTTCAGAACGCAATCGACTCAGGCCAGTTGTTTACGACCGAAACATGGCGTTGGTTGACTGAATTACCCATCAAAGGTGAAGGCACGGTACATCTCGTGGGGTTACTCAGCGACGGGAATGTGCATGCGCATCAGGACCATTTGCATGCGATAATTAAACACCTTGCAGACAGCCGAGTGCAGCGCATTCGAGTGCACACAATTCTTGACGGTAGAGATGTTTCGGAACGTTCGGCGGAAATCTACTTGGAACGGCTAGAGTCTCTACTTAGCGAGTGTCAAGCAGACGGACTTGACTATCGAATCGCCTCTGGTGGCGGTCGGATGGTTATCACGATGGATCGCTATGAGGCTGAATGGGACATGGTTGAACGCGGGTGGAATCATCATGTGCATGGTGAAGGTCGACGCTTTAAATCTGCTCTCGAGGCCGTCGAAACGCTTCGCGCCGAGACTCAGAAGGTCGACCAATATCTTCCCCCCTTCGTGATCGCTGATCAAACAGGTCCCATTGGGAAAATTGAAGATAACGACAGTGTGATCTTGTTTAATTTTAGAGGCGACAGAGCGATTGAAATCTCGCAAGCCTTCGAACAATCTCATTTTGATGCATTTGACCGTGGTCGCGTCCCCAAGGTTCGATATGCCGGCATGATGCAATATGATGGTGATCTGCAGCTTCCAAATCGGTTTCTCGTGGATCCACCGCAAATTGACCGAACTCTTGGCGCACATCTGGCCTACAACGGTATCAGTCAGTTCGCCTGTAGTGAGACGCAGAAGTTTGGGCATATGACCTACTTCTGGAATGGAAACCGAACAGGATATTTTGACGAATCACTGGAGCAATATCTCGAAGTACCCAGCGACACCGTTGAGTTTTCGGAACGCCCGTGGATGAAGGCAGCTGAAATCGTAGATGCAACCTTAGCCGCCTTGAAGACAGGACAATACAAGCATGCTCGGATCAATATCGCCAACGGTGATATGGTTGGACATACCGGGGATTTTCAAGCCGCTGTGATGGCGTGTGAGGTGGTGGATCTTACGCTTGGTAAACTCCTCCGAGGCTTAAAGGAACTCGGCGGCTTAGCGCTCGTGACCGCCGATCATGGCAACTGCGAACAAATGTACGAACTAAACAAGAAGACTGGTGTTATTGTGTACGACGAGTCGGGTCGCCCAAAACCAAAGACCAGTCATACCCTATGTCCGGTTCCTCTGAGTCTCTACGACCCACACAAGCAACGGCCAAAAGGACTCAATTTAACATCAAATCAAGCCGGCTTAGCCAATGTCCCTGCGACGATCCTTGATTTACTTGGACTTGAGGCACCTGCGGATTATCAGCCTAGTCTGCTTGCTGACTAGCAGCAAAGGCGATAGCCATTTCTAGGCGATCATTGCCCCAATAATCTGCCGACCCCACCAAAAAGAATGGTGCACCAAACGCACCTGCCTTAACGGCATCTTCTGTTGTGCGACGCAATTCATCTTTAACCGAAGCCTCACTCGTTCGCTCAAGCAAACTTGCATGATCGCCCAACACGCTCGCCAGCGTTGATGGATCAGCAATGTTCTGATCAAACACCCAAGCTGCGTGAAATATTTTCTTTGCGATCGTATCTCGCAACGCCTCTGGCGCGGCCGTGATTGCCCTCATTGCAAGCAGGCTATTGTGAGGAAAGGAACTCGAAAACTTGAAGGGGACAGCATATTGTTTCGACCATCTCGAAAGGTCTTTTTTGAGATATCGAGCTCGAGCTGGAACAGCCGCTGGCATTGTGTTCGCGGTCGCTCTAAAGACACCGCCCAACAAAAAAGGTCGATACGTAACCGAAACGCAAGACGCCTTTGCGACATCACCTATGCGAGCATATGCTAAATAAGAGTAGGGACTTGCAACGTCGTAGAAGAAATTCACGGTGCTAGGCATCATTTTTTCACCTCTTGGGATTAAGATGTCTCCATCATGACGTTAATAGAGATGCACTTACAAACCGAACCGTTATTTTTTGGAGAAAAACGATGGGCACACCTTGGCTCATTTTCCGAATGGTCATCTTTTTAACGATGATGACCTGTGTCCTTACGGGGGCACACTACTACCTCTACCGGAGGTGGGTTAAGGCACCAGGTTTAACCGGCAACCTTCGACGCATAGGAATCCTGCTTCTTGTGCTGTTCCCCGTGGTGATGGTTCTGTCGATCCGACATGCTCGCGCGCTGAACGACGACACCGTGGCAGGCTGGGCTTATGTTGGATTTGGATACATGGGTTTTTTGTTCTTTGCGCTCATCCTAACTGCAATCGCTCATGGAACGAGCGGCCTTCTTCTGCGTCTAAAGTCCAGAGCCGCAAAATCAGAGAATAGGCCGGTAAGGACTGATCGACGAGCGTTACTTGCTCGGGGCGCGGCGGGTGTTTCGTTACTCGGTAGCAGTGCACTGTCAGCGGAAGCCCTTGCTCAGGGATCGCGGGCGCCGGCGCTTAAGCAAATTGATGTTCCAGTCAAAGGACTACCGGATAGCCTAGAGCAATTTCGGATTGTTCAGTTGAGTGACATTCATATTGGTCCGACACTCCGAGCCGATTTCCTGAATGAGATTGTTGAACGGGTCAATGCACTCTCACCCGACATGGTCGCGATTACCGGCGACCTCGTTGACGGCAGTGTCGATCAATTAAGCGAGCACGTTCGCCCCTTGGGGCGACTCAAGTCACGGTACGGTACTTTCTTCACCACCGGCAATCACGAGTACTATTCAGGTGCTGATGCTTGGATCAAATTTCTAACCTCACTTGGGATAAAGGTCCTGAGAAATGAACATGTAACGCTCCGTCACAATGATGCTGCAATCGACATTATTGGCGTGGACGACTGGCGCGCAAATCGCTTTGGAGGAGATCATGGACACGACCTTGAAAAGGCCGTTCGTGGTCGAAACCGAGACCGAGTTGGCGTATTACTCGCGCACCAACCTAAATCCATCCATGAAGCGGCTCAACACCAAGTAGATTTGGTCTTAAGCGGACACACGCATGGCGGTCAGCTTTGGCCATTTAGGTTTTTGGTGATGCTCGTACAACCATATCTTGAGGGGCTGCACCAACATACTGATCGAACCTCGATCTTCGTGCATCGCGGTACCGGTTACTGGGGAATTCCAATGAGACTCGGTGTGAGCGCCGAAATCGTAGAGCTCTCACTCACAAGATCCTTGCAGGCGTGAGGGTTTAACCGCATATTAGGCAACGTCAAGTATTCACCCAAAGCCATAGAGAGAGCACCATGATTATACGTCGTTTCTTATTCTTGAGCATCCTTGCCTGTCTCGCGTTCGGATGTAAATCGGAATCCAACTCGACGGCGCCGTCCGTTTCCTTCGCAAATCTGAAAGCCGGAGACACAGTGACCAACCCATTCGTCGTCAAATTTGCAGTCGACGGTATGACGGTTGCCCCAGCAGGCGCAGCCAAAAGTGATACAGCTGGACACCACCACCTGATCATTGACGGCAAGCCGATCCCCTATGGGCAGATGGTGCCAATGGATGAGCAGCACCTTCACTTTATGAAGGGAGAAACACAACACACCTTGGATCTTAAACCAGGCGAGCACACATTGACCCTCCAATTTGCAGGCACAGACCATC
>JBMYRY010000080.1:0-8403 GCA_049602795.1 Bradymonadia bacterium | reverse complement strand
ACAAAAGACGACGCTCTTCTTCTAGTCCATCATCATTTTTGCCCGCACCAAAGACAGGCAAAGTCCCTTCGTTGAGTCCCGGTACAAAAACCGTATGCCATTCAAGCCCCTTGGATTGATGAATTGATAAAAGCGTGACTTCGGGCGTCCTCTGTTCACAAAAATCGTCCGAACTATTTGAAAAACTCAACGCATCGGAAAGAGTGTGAAAATCCTTCTGCTCGGACCATAATGCACCGACACGCAGCAAATCTCTCTCCGTATCTTGAGAAACTTGATGTCGGGTTGACCCAGTTACTTGGCACCAGAGGTTCAAAATATTTTTCGTACCATCCAAAAGCGCACCAACACCTTGCAGTACGGTGGTTTCGAACAATTGAGCTCGTTGCATCTGGTCCAAAGAACCAAAACGCTTAATCTGACCGGTAACATATTGAGCCGCAGCAGTACTCAGAACGGGTCCAAAACCCGTCAAATGAGCGAATAGCAACCGCCACGATCCCTCATGAGTGGGTTCATTAACCAATCGTAACAACGCCAAAGCATCTTTGACATGTACTCTTTCCAGAAAACTACCACCCACTTTAACATTTACGGGTACACCTTTCGTTTTGAGCATCAACTCGATCTGCGGCGCTTGACTCTTCAGTCGAACAAGAATTGAGATCTCGGATGGCGCAAGACCATCTTGGGTCAACCGACTAATCTCCGACGCAATAAATTCAGCTTCTGCTTCACTGCTTGGAGATCCAACAAGTGAAACTCGGTCACCTAACCCCCGAGCCGAACTGACATTTCGGTCAGCAAAATGTCGGTCTTGTTTGAGTAAACTTTCAGCTAAGCGCACAATGACCCGATTTGAACGGAAGTTCACGCCTAACTGACCGATTTGCCCGCCCGGATATGTGTTAAGAAACTGTCTAAAGTGTCGAATATTTGCGCCCCGAAATCCGTAAATGGATTGTGCGTGATCACCAATTGCAAAAACACGATGGTGGTGTGACGACAAGAGCTCAACCATGCGCGCTTGCAGATCATTCACATCCTGATATTCGTCAACTAAAACGTGAACATATCGTTCAGCAATCCGCCCCCGATACTCATCGTCCGTTTCTAGCAAAAGAGTGAACAAGAAAAGCAGGTCGTCATAATCCACCGCCTTCTGCTGAAGTTTACGTTCAACGAAGATGTCTAACCAACTTGAAATCAGGTTGACGGGCGCTTCAAAAGGGAGACGATCTAAGCGTCCTTCGATGGACTGATTACAATTAATTGAGACGCTCAACTCTCGATACAGTTTAGCGACGTCACGAGCACTTAACGAAAGCTCTGGCGACACCTCTTCGATTACCGATCGCAACAGTCCAATTGACTGGGACGGAGACAAGACCTGAAAGTCATTACCCAACGCCATTGTGCCACTGTCAGCACGCAAACACTCCAGCGCAAAACTATGGAAGGTATGACATGTCAAAGTCGACATTGACTCGGCTACAAGAGCACTTAAGCGAGATCGGATATCCTGAGCGGACTTTTTTGTGAAGGTAAGCACACACAAGCGATCGGGAGGCACACCATCAACGACCAATTGATACAATTTGCCAATGAGCACTCTGGTCTTACCAGAGCCCGCCGGCGCTGCGACGAGTAACGAATCCGCAGAATTCGTGATTAACGCGCGTTGCTCGTCAGTGAATGTATCGAAAAACTCAACCACGGCTCAATGAAACAAGAGAAACGCCCGGTCCCCACTCAAGCACCTCTTTAATAGAATCGTCAACAGCCACCTCTTGGGCCATAAGATGTTCCGCAGCATCGAGAAGGGTCGCAGAGTTATGCGACCGCAAGAATTCGACTTGGTCCGCTACAAACTCGGTGCCAAGCGGCATCTTCGCAAACAGGAGTAAACGTGCAATCCCTTCGACGATATGGTTCTCGCTCTCATTGCTAGCCTTCTCATTAACCATACGAAACTGCTGATAGAGCTGCACGATTCGGCGCGGTAACCAAGTGTGAGCAGCCGACTGTTCGCAAGCACGACACACAACACCGAGCCAAGCTGTTTCTTGCTCAGGAAATGACTTCAAGTACGACACTGCGTGGGTTAACTCCCACTTATACTGATGAGTCAACTGAGATAGACTTTCGATAGACCACAATTCTTCCCACCACAACGATTCTCCAGTTGAGCACCATATTGTCGTAAGGCTGTGGGCATTCTTAAACGGCTTTCTAGTCTTTCTTCGCTTTAAGGCATCGAGAGCGCTTGCAAAGCTTTGGGAGAGTTCATCAAGCGCTACTCCCGGATCATATGACGCAACCAGACCAGTTTTAGATGGATAGCATTCCAGCGTGAAATCGGAGGTGCTATCCTTCAAGACTGCACTACCACTGGTGTTTAAAAATCGTGGGTTAGTCTCACGAACCTCAGGAACAGTCAGGGCGTCAACTGGGCATAAAGCGATCCCATTTGCGGGATTGAGAACTGGTCTGTTCACGCCAAAAGTAAGCTTGGACTGGGCGCTCTCAATCGCTCGGGACTCAACGTAAACGACGGTAAAACCAGCATCTTTGAGAGATGCATCCAAATGAGGCGCATAGCCCGAGTCAACAAGAGAGATCTCTTCCGACTTCTGTCCCAAATACGTCTCAAAAATCTGTTGTAGCGACGCAAAATGAAAGTTCAAAATACCTGGGTGGGACACCCAATTAGACAAATCAACCCCTTCGAATGGACGACAGACAACTCGCAGCACGCCCATGCTCTGTGCGTGTTTGAACAAATCCAATACAGCATAGTCAACTGACTTCAATGCTCTTCTGACCAAAGCTATCCGCTGTTCAAATACCAAATTCTGCCCAGCATCTTTTGGATGAAGTTGGTCAAGCAAGTCTGACCAGGCATAGGTCGCGATAGCTTCGAGTGCTGCCGGGGTTAACGCCAAAGCAATTGGGCGATCTCGAGCAATTGCATCATCTAGGAGCGGCACAATTCGAAGTAAAATATGTTCCACGAATGCACTCTGTCCATTCGAGGTGACCTTCGGAGGCATTGGACCAATTGGCGTAGGACATTCAACAACAATGCTTAAATGATGGCTCATCATGTTCGCTCCCATGGAAGATGCTCAACATGACTCAAAACTCGCCCATCAAGACCAATCTCACCTAACGCAGTAGATTTGGGTTTGTGCTTCTGACCAAACTGTTCAGAGCCAACCCAAAGCCCCTTGCCGGGGATAGCCTTACCCGAAGCTTTCGATGGTAATCTCACGGGCGCAGACCCAATAATGTGCGTAAATCCAGTGTCAGTTTGAACACCCATGGCTGCATTCACGCGCCCCCCCGCGGGTAGTTTACTCACCCGCACGTGACCGTTTAACCGATCCACCTTGAACGATTCTCGCTTTTTGACACCATCTCGACCTTCAGAATAGACGTTTAAAGAAACAGCGTTAAGGCGAACTGATGGGTCGATTTCCGTTAGGCTCGATATCCCAACTGACCACCACACACAGATCGTGCCATCACCACACACCACGATGCCTAAGAGGTCACTGCCTCCAGATGCATTACTGCTTTCTAATCCACCAACGGTGGAGAGGGGTGAATCATCCTTGTCTAAAGGCGGGATCATCGTTTATTTTTCCTCGAGTTCAATGCGCTCTTGTTCCGTATCATGTCTGTAATCTGGGAGTATGCGCTTCGTCAAGACCGAATCCACCAATCTCACATTCGATGATATGGATGACCCGCCCGGAAGCTAAGAATTCGATACAATTGTTCCGTTAAGATAAAATGTGCCATCTCATGCGTGAAGGTCAATGGACTCAACGCAAGAAGTCGGTCCGCTTTTTGAACAATACTTGGCGCTAGACCATCGGGACCGCCAATTACGAAAGCCACATGACCCACACATTGGCGCTCAAGTGTTGACCACCATTCTACCATCTGCTGAGTACTCTGGAGTTTTCCTCGCTCGTCGAGTGCAACTAGGTATGCATCCGACGGAATTCTAGCTTCGATGAGCTTCGCTTCATCAGCTTTTGACTGCGCTGAATGCTTCGAACGACGCACATCTTTGGTAAATACCATTTGAACCTGAGCGTAATGCTTTAGTTTCTTTTCCAGAGGGGCAAGAGCAGTAGACAAACCGGTGTTCTTGGGTTTACCAACAGCGATTATGGTAATTTTTAAGGGCAAGGAATCGGCTTATTGTGCGGCTTGAACAGGCGCAGTTCGCTCGACCTTCGGCGCATCCCGCCAAAGACCTTCAAGATCATAGAAATCTCGCTCATCCTCCCGGAAAATATGAACAACCACGTCACCAAAATCCACGAGTGCCCACTTTCCTCCTTGAAGACCCTCCATGCTTAACGGCATGACGTCATGCTCTGCTTTCATTTTCACCTTAATATGATCAGCCAACGCTTGAACCTGGCGCTCACTTCGACCACTTGCGATTACAAAATGAGATGCATAACCGACTAATTGTTCTACTTCGAGGATGATTATATTGAGACCGAGTTTGTCTTCGAGGCAATTCGCGATATCGCGGGCAAGCATTTCAGTGTCCATTAAGCTCCTTATCGTCAACGCATTCCTGCGCCGGCTCGATTGAATTTTCTAATCTACATCCTGTGTGACACAAAATAGCATCATTAAGCAACGGCTAAGCAACCAGTTTCGAAGACACCTACTGTCACTCGGTCACACACCGAGTCTTCTGCTCGTAGCGTAACTGTAAACATCATTCGTTTCAAATTCTGCCCTATTGAACTCAATGCCGAACACGTCAGACCCGGCATCCCCTTCATTTCAGTAGATGCCTCAATGAAGGTATGTGTTTCATCATCAGGCAATAGACGACAACGCTATCACCAAAATCCACAGTGATCATATGAGTCACTCAGACTATTTACAGGTTGCCTTCAGCGTCTTCAGATCTGCCTTAGCTGCTTTGAGGCGGTTTGAGCGGGGATGGTCACTAATCAAACTCGTGAGAAAGGTTTTCGCCTTTTTACATTTGCCCAAGCCAACCAGACTCCGATGCATCAAATAGAGTGCGTCATCCACTTTCTCTCCTTTTGGATGTTCATCCAAAATTCGCTTTAGAGTACGGAGTGCATCCCGATAATGACTCTGCTGATTCTGACAATCCCCCATCATCGATAGAGCATTGTCCGTGTTTGCATCCTTCTTGTATCTATCTGCAAATGCCCCAAACGCACGAATCGCTGTGGAACATTCACCGCTTTCGAAATGCGTTGCACCAAAATTGAACAGTGCTTTTCTGCCCTGAGGCAGAGGGGCTACCTTAGGCGGGACAATCGTATTGACCTCATTCGAATGCTGAGAAGCTTTATGCTTAATCTCTGCAAGTTCGCCCCGCAAATCTTGAATCGTTTGTCGTAATTCGTCGAGGGTCGACCCGCTATTGGCATTGGTTGTTCGAAGATTTCCAAGGGACTTTTCGATATGCTTGTCGAGTCGCTCTAACCGCTCTTCAAAGGATTTAAGCGTCTGGGCAAGGTCTTTCTTTTGGGCTCGATGAGCGTCGACCAGCTGATCCATTTGACCGCGTAGAGCAAGAATGTCCGAACGCATCTCTTTGCCTCGCCAATGGCTCACGCACCCAAACAGGGTCGAGAGGGAGACGAAGAAAATGAGGGTTCGAGTACCCTGCTTCATCGCACAGCCCCTGAAAAACATTACTCGCTAACAAACTCGGTTCGACGATTCTTTGACCACGAACGCTCGTTACTACCATCTGAAGCCGGGCGATTCTTGCCATAGCTTGTGGTTTGAACTTTCTCATCGTCCACACCTAGGCGTCGCAGATATTTCTTAGCGGAGTTCGCCCGTCGCTCTCCGAGGGCCATATTGTACTCCTCCGTACCGCGTTCGTCACAGTGTCCTTCAATACTCAATGGCGCAACATTGTCGCCCTTCAAACATTCAGCGATCGACTTAAGCTTCGAGCGCTCACGACTCTTGATGTTCGAACGGTCGAAATCGAAGTAAACCGGATCACTCGTGCACTTCGTAATCTTAATCTGGCACGCACCGCCCACACATTCCTTACCTTCCGGACAGTCTCTAACGTCGGCATTCTCCCCACACTCAGGCTTTGGATTGCAGGAGCCGCTATCACAAAAGGTGCCCTCTCCACATTCATTGTTGTCAAGACATTCTGGGCCACATCGATTATCTCGACACTTCTCTTTTCCGCTACAGGGAGTAGATTCATCGCAATAACCCGGGATTTGCTCACAACGACCAGCATTACATTGCTGACCTGGACCCTTAGAAGCGCAGTGAGCATTTTCAGCACACTCTTCACAACGACTGTTCAAGCAGTATTCGCCTTTATCTTCACAGTGACCGTCCTTCTCACACTTTGGATAAGTAGGACCGCAAGCGACCGCAAGCATGCCCAAAAGAGAGAAGCATAAAGAACATAGTAACCGAGATTGAATTCGAATCTGCATTTGAGAATCCTTGAGTAAATATGTTGTCCTACGCGCAATGCCTGCGCACACATGACGCGGAAGCTAGTCCAGCTACCATCGAAAGTCAACAGGCAGCTTGATTACGCATATAAATAAACTGTTTAGGAACGTTTTCGCTTACGACGATACATCAAAAATGAATGTACAAAACAGCGCCTCTTAAGTATTCGCTAGGCACTATTGCGCAGTCAACGCGTTTTTTAGGGTTTTTCGCAGTGAATCAAGGCTCTTGGATTCGGTGTACAACCGACCATTAATATACAGCGTTGGCGTTGCCCTCAACCCAGCGGCAATCGCTTCCTTTCGGTCACGCGCAATTTGTGCGTAGATCTCAGGATGTTCACGGTCAACTGTGTATTTTTTCATGTCTAGCTTCAACTCGGAAGCGAACCCATCAATCTTCGCTTCCGACAACTGAAATTGATGTTTGAACAAGAGATCGTGAAATTGCCAGAAAGCACCCTGATTGTGGGCTGCCAAAGAAGCTCTTGCTGCATAATGCGCAAAGGGATGGCGCGTCATTGGAAATTGCTTAAAAACGAATCGCACCTGGTCACCAAACTCCGCTTTGAGAACGTCGATCGACTCAGAGAGACGAGCACAATGACCACACTGGAAGTCGGCAAACTCAACCACTGTGATTTTCGCCTCGGTAGCCCCTTTAACCGGTGCATTCTTTAAATCGAACGTATAATGGACATGATCCTGGATGTACTTTTTTACAACCGCCTGCTGTACATCGAGCGCACTCAATCCTTCTCGAAATTTTTCGGCACCATACACCGCGAGTTCTATCGCGGATGGACACGATTGATCGGTCACACACGCAAGAATACTTTTATCCTTGTCACAGGGGCATGCACCTTGACTCAATAGCTTAGAGAGAGCCTGAATTTCTACCTCGTCTAGCCCCTTGGTGTCGATCCCAATCGGCTCACCGAAAGCAGGGGTCAACACAAAGAATGTGACCCAACAATATAAATGCCAACGAATCCACATTTCAAAAACCCCGTCGTGACCTCTATCTAAGATTTGACGCTTGTCAGATTATGGAGCACCCACGAAGCTTGTCAACCAAACAGAGTCGTGCCAAAGTCTGCGCCAATCGATGGCTGGATTTTGAGCATTTTGACTGACTCACAGAACTATTCTTGGTTTGGACTCGGCGGAAATTGTGGTGACGTCCACAGTGCCTTGTCTCGCGCGCGAACTTTAATCGAAAGCATCGGCACCAGTCCACTCCAGGTAAGCAACCTATACCGCTCAGAACCGTGGGGCTATAACGATCAAGCGGACTTTATAAACCAGGTCGTTGGCGTCGTACCAAACGTATCCGTTGACGACGCGTTTGAACGCGTTCAACAATTCGAACGTACCGAGGGTAGGAAAAGGACAATAAAATGGGGACCGAGAAACATCGACATCGACATCTTGTATTGGCCCGGTCAAATTCGAACGGACAACTCACTCACCATCCCTCATCCTCGTCTTCACGAACGTCGGTTTGTGCTGGCACCATGGGCCGAGCTTGCACCCGACTTGCTCATTCCTGGGTTCAATCAATCAGTTTCATCTTTGCTCGATGCCTGCGTCGACGAAGGCTGGTTGGAGCCATTATCGCTGTAGGCATGAGCGTCCCACTCGGATGCTCCCATGAACCTGGTTCGCGGCCCTCAGAATTCCTCGGAAGTATTTCGGGTCAATCAAACACCAATGTAAGTCGTTTAACGCCAGATCGTCCTCCGATCACCAACAAAATGACGGCAAAAACCTCCATTCAACAACTCGCCGCCGACGGTAAACTGCTTGCCCTTGAGCGATTGAGCGCAGAGGCTGCCAAAGCATTCCCCGAAGACTCAGAATTTAAAGTGATTCACGCGCGCGCCCTCCT
>JBMYRY010000079.1:0-8456 GCA_049602795.1 Bradymonadia bacterium | reverse complement strand
AGACAAACTGATGCGTGCGCGGCAATTACAGCGGCAACGACGAAGTATCAGCAGGCGAGAAGCCCGCTGTAGGCGTCTCGCTGGAGTGACGAACCGATACACTTTCATTTGCTGCTTCAGAAGCAGACGGATCTATTTCTAGATCCGATACGGAAAGATTGTCATAAACGCTATCTTCCGGTTCATCCGATACATCATCAACCAACGAATCACTTGGCATCGAATTCAAGCCAGGATCCACGGTCCCCGCAGTTGGAAGAGGTGGAGGAATCAGCCGAGCCAGTTCGGCGACATCTGCAGCCGATTTCCAATCAGTAAACGTCTCGTTCCAAACCAGGACGTCGCGAGAGACCCGACGAGATTTGATGTCATCTGCTAGCTGTTCAAATGAAATCGGTCCGACAGGTGTACCATCGTTTGCGACATACCACTCAAGGTCGGTCTGAGAAGGCGGCGCAAGAGGAGCGACCGGTGCTTCCGCTACAGGCGGCGCATCGAAAGCTGGTTGGTTTCGCTTGGTTCCGCGTACATCCATAATGAAGCTACACACTTTACAACGAATGCGCAGACGCTTGCCTTCAACCTTTTGGTCCGCGATGGAATAACGCGTTCCACACTGCTCACACGAAAACTTCATGAAGATCCCTACACACGACACCTTTAAAGGGGCGTACTATACCCAAGTCACTCTCCTCAAACAAGTATGCCCACTTAATCACCCAGATCAAACTTCCTGAAAGAAAGATTCTCCAAACTTAAGGACAGACTAAAAACCTGTTAACTTTCATGAAACACCGCGATCCGAATAAAGTTCCTTGACTAAAATACCCTCTGCCCTTTAGTGTCCGCGAGATTGCTAACGTTGTTGATACATAGAATAAGTGTCTATCCAGTCCAGATCAGGACGATATAGAGGCAGCGCAAAAGCGCTAGGAGTACAAGATCATGAAGAAATCATTATATTTCGTCGCGATTGTAGCGGGATTCTTTGTCGGTTGTGGAGAACGAACCGGGACAGCAGTTGAATTCGAGCCAGCCCCGACGCCGCAAGAGACCTCACACTATGCCCCAGTAAGTGCTTCGGGCCAAGGATGGAACCGACCCGAAGAGGGAACAGTACCCATGGCACGAACGAGTGATTTAGGACGTGTCTGTCAGGTGCCTGATGGTTGCGATCGAGACTCCGCTGACTATCCGGGATGTATCAATGACGCATGTGAGCAGGACTGCGCTTTACCGATTTTTGGAGGCTTGGATTCGGCTGGATACTGCACACGCGCCTGCCGATTTGACTACGAGTGTGAGGGTCCGGTTGAAGATAGCCCGTATGGCGATGAATGGGTTTGCTTAACCGATGGAGTCAGCGGTGTGTGTGCGCCCGGTTCAAACGCCCGATGCGACGGTGTCTCGAACGGCATGTGTAAACGACCAAACGAATCATGCAAGATGCAGTTGATCTTCGCACCAGACATTACCTATGGCGCGGTGTGTCAGCCATCAACACCTGAGGGTGTAGACGTCGGTGAAGCGTGTGACGCTGAGAGTGGCGTGAGCTGTAAGAATGACCTGTGTATGTTCGACGGCGACAATGGCTTCGGTACGTGCATGTCGATTTGTGATCCGAATGCTGAGGAGACTGTATGCCCGACTGGTTTCCGTTGTTTTGACGATTATTATCCATTCGGGACTGACTTCGATAACCCGGTCGACATGTGTCTCCCTGAATACTGTGAGAAGGACGCCAATTGTCCTGAGAACTTTTACTGTGGTCTAACGTACGAATTTAACTCCGAGCGAGTCCTTCGAGGCTTCTGCCTACCGAAGCAGGAAGGTGGTGCGACCAATGGCGATCCGTGCAACGAAGACACGAACTGCGAAGGCGCAACTTGCTTTGATTCGGATACGGACAATGGATATTGCTCAGGCTTGTGCGACGATTCCAGCGACTGTCCAGATGGCTTTTCTTGCAACATCGTGAACTTTGGTATTGAAGCGGAGCCAGGAAGTGCTCCGGCACAACTTTGCATGCGTGGTACGGGCTCTCGCAGCGCGTGCCGAAACAACGCTGACTGTGAGAACGGTGAAGTCTGTGATTACCTCACCGACGGTGACCTCGAGGGCGGTCGCCCAGTGACAGAAATCTCCATCAATGGTCGCTGCGTAGAGCCCGAACCTAACTCTGTTAACCCTGGCGAACAATGTAATGCCGAAGCGCCTTGTGCCGTTGGCAACTTCTGTTTGCGAGCCGGTGTGACATTCTGCGGAGGTACCTGTGCAACAACCCAAGACTGTAAGACAGCGTATGGTCTCGACGATTATGTCTGTTACGGGTACGGATTAAGCGACACGGACGTGGGTGGTATCTGTGTTCCTGCAGAGGCTGTGGAGGTTCCGGGTAGCCTTTCGAGCTGTCGCACCAACTCAGACTGTGAAATCCCTGGTGGAGAGGTGTGTACCACAAATGAAGAATGCCCCTCCAACGTGTGCACAATTGCCGACGGGGCAGTGGAAGGCACATGCGATGCTGGTGCGCCTGAATACTGTGGCTTCAACGTAATTGGCACCTTCGCGCCACAGGCAGAAACGATTTGTCGTAGTGACAATGGATTAGACGCTGGCGGTGTACCATGTACGAGCAACGAGACCTGTCAATCAGGCTACTGCTCTTTGGGTAATGACGGTATGGGACTATGTTCCAATGTATGCCGACAGACCATTGACTGCGCCGCGGGCATGATCTGCCAAGACACTGTCGTCGAAGACGAATTGAATGCGCAAGTGAGCCTGTGTGTAGTCGATCTTTCGACTCCGTAAATACCCGCATTTAATATCGGGCTAACCTTCCATGCGCCCCTTCTATGAAGTTCATGCTATGCTAAGTCAATGAGAGCCATAGCATGAACAATTCTATCCTTATATCCCTCTGTCTCTTTGTTGGTGCGACCGCGTGTACCATAGGCTGCAGCGATAGCAGTTCATCCATGTCGACAGATGTTCAGGTGCCCGATGCGACGGTAGAGGACATGCTAGGCATCGAGGTTGACCAAGCAATAACTCAAGACGCACAACGCCCTGTAGACAGTTATCTAACGGGCGCTCCATGCGAACCGGTAGTCCCCATTCAGGCGACTCGGCGACCCGGAGAACAAGCTGACGGCACTCGTCTCACCGTCAATGGACGCATGGTTGGTCAATTGGGCACCGCACAACCCATAGAAGGCTTTCCTTCGAATGTTTTGCCTCATCCAACAGCCCCGGTAATCTTTGTCACGAGTACAAGCCATGACGACCGTTTATTACTCGTATTGGATAAGGACACCCTCACACCAATCCAAACGCTCTCCCCTCCAGATGTGTATGCAGGATTAGCGCTCGACCCGCGAGGTCAACACCTGTATGTCTCAGGTGGAGAAAGCAGTCAGATTTTTCGCTATACGATTGCTGAGGATGGACAACTCTCGTTAGATATCGCCATCCCTGCGCAAGGTCATATCAACTATCTTGCGTATGACGAAGTCACCGAAAGCATCTGGTTTTCACGCTGGGACGAGGCTCTCGTACATCGCATCAATCTTGACACCAATGAGATCGATCGAACGGTAGAGATTCCTGATAGTGGTTGGCAATTACTCATCTCGAACCGCCGCCTGCTGATAGCGATGCTCGCCTACGCAGGCTTGTCCACCGTCAACCTCGATGACACAACCGATGTGTCTCAAGTGGAATTGATTGGCACAGTAGGTGGATTATGTGAAATGGATTCGAAGATCTACGCAGCACTCGCTGACAGCGATGCGGTCCTGCGCATGTCTGTTGATGAGCCAAACACCACCGAGCTGTTTTTTCTTGGACAAGAGTTCGTCAATGACGAAGGCATCCCGTATGCAAACACGAATACGAACTCAATCATCTGTGATAGTGCGACCCAGAGGCTGTATGCATCCCGAGGAGCGGACAACTTGATTTCGGTTCTAGATGGCAATCTGTTTGAAGAAATTGCGCGAATCCCAACCGGAGAATATCCGACGCAACTTGCATACGATTCAGTGACAAATCGATTGTGGATGACTGAAGGGAAAGGTGGCACTGCGCCAAACAATGGTCGAACCGGCAAGTCGGTGATCTCCGGATTTGCCAGAGTCATCAACTTGAATGACATCAATCTAGACGACGCGACCACATTAGCGGGACAAAATTACCAACACCCAAAATCCGTATTTCCTTTTGATTGTGATGGTTTCTTTCCGATTCCAACTCGACCGGACCAACGATCTCCTATCGAGCACGTTATTTTGGTGGTGAAGGAAAATAAGACCTTTGACTGCATTTTTGGGGATCTCGATCCGGCGCGTGCCGATGTGGATCCAGAGCTTGTACGCTTTGGTGCGGACGTAACACCAAACCTACACGCCCTTGCTGACGTCTTTGCTTTGTCCGACAACTTTTATACCGAAGTCGAAGACTCAGACATTGGGCATGTCATCCTGACAGCAACCCATTTAACTGAGTATGTTCAACGATTGTGGATAGAAAAAGATCACTCGCGTCACATTGGAGAGGGTTACCAAGTGACGGAACCCGCCAGACCAAAAGCCGGTAACTTCTTCACTCATTTGATGAACCACGACATTTCCTTGAAAATCATGGGAGAGGTCGTCGGCGTCAATGCCCGAGCAGCAGGTGATCGAGGTCTAGTCGGTCAACATATTGACCTTCAATTTCCCGGGGGTGGCTTTGTCAACTACATGGTCAAGGATGAACTCAAAGCGAAGCATTTAGCAAATGTCATTGAGTCCAACCAATTGCGTCAATTCACCTACATTCTCCTTCCAAACGATCATACTCTCGGTACCCGGAGCGGCGCGCCGACCCCAGAATCCATGGTTGCTGATAACGATTATGCCGTTGGGATCATCGTGGACGCACTATCTAAATCCCCGTACTGGATGAAAAGCGCTGTCATTATACTCCAAGATGATCCGCAAGGTTGTAGAGACCATGTGGATGTACATCGTAGCCCATTACTCATTGCTAGCCCGTGGGCTACTCGAAATTACGTCTCCCACACCCGGGCATCGTTCATGTCTGTGTTCGCAACCATTGAACATATCTTCGGCATCCCGCCGATGGGTCGTGGAGATGCGAGCGCTGCGCCCCTATGGGATATGTTTACCGCAGTCCCCGACCCAAGCGAGTACAATGCCATCCCAAGACTCATTCCGGAAACCTTTAATCAAACCGATGCACTCGGCGAGAGTTTATCCCAGAGAATGGATTTTAGGGGACCCGACCGCAATCCTAGTCTTGGTCCATTACTGGAATTGCACATGGCTGTGAGAGCCAACAAACTATCGCGTGTAGAAGCAGAGCAACGACTTCAACAACTCACCATGACTTGGGACCGATGGATGATCACCGTTGAAGAAGCAGTTGAAGAGGTCTTTAGTTTTGACGAGGGTGTAAAGGCCTACAATCAATACCTAGATGAGATTGGCGCCGATGCACCGCGCTACCCGAGAAATGGCTTCAACTTAGGCCCGAATACCTACTGAGCATCAGACAGGAATGCATCATGCACGACTGCACTACACTGTCCCCCCGGATCGGAGACGACATTTGCACGCTCACAACAGAATTCGAGGGATTGACACTGATGCGTTAGACCAAAGAAGAGATTACATACGTAATCGTCCTGATCCTTGATGACTAGACCCACCTGCCGTTGACACACAAAAGCGTACGGCGCATCGTCGAGACAGACATAGCAAGGTTCAATCTCTACTTCATCAGCCCCACAAGCGAGAATCTGAGTTAATGTGACGCAGAGTAAAAGGATATGCACAGAGCCCATGTGACGGCGCTGTATGCCTCGAAGAGACTGCTCAGAAGGACACAATGGAACGCCAATATTCACTGCTCAAATGCACCGTCTATAGCTTGAAGAGCGCCAAGTATCCCGCGAGCGCGAGTGCGGCAAGAGAGCCAAACCAAACCAATCGATTCAGTCCGCTGCTTCGATAAAGAAGCGCGATACTTCCGCCGAGAATGACCCATAGAATCACTTTCAACAGTACCCAAGTGGGCCAGGGCCAATGAATGCCCAATCTCGCAAGCATGCCAAAGCCCGCAACAAGGATGAGCAACATCCCAACCCCATGACCAATAATGGCGGGCTTTCGCCAATCATTCTGTTTCTCTCCGCCTAGAATGGCGTGCATGCTCATGCCCCCCATAGACAGAAAAATCATCCCAATGCCGATGATATGCATGAGTTTATAGACGAGTATTGACATATTTTTTCTCCCATATTTTCACATGACGCTATCGCGATAGGACAACGATCGCAATGCTTCTAACGGCTCATTGATGGTTCATACTCGTTAGGCGGATACCACGCGATTTCGACCGGCTTTCTTCGCTGTATATAACCGCTGGTCCGCGCGTTTGATAATCGAAGCCGGCTTGTCCAGCTTATCCGTTGCATCCGCGACACCAATACTCACCGTTACAGAGGTCGTAGGTGTCTTCTTGACCGCTGCTTTGACTCGTTTTGGTTTCTTGTCGGGACGATTTTGATTACGAATCGCAAAGGGACGCTTGGCAATTCTCTCTCTGACAACGTCAATGGCATCTTCGACTTCTTCTAAGGTTTTACCAGAAAACAAGATCGTGAACTCTTCTCCACCATATCGAAATGCTCGTCCTCCCATCTCCACCCGAGACAACTCTGCACCCACCATTCTGAGCGCCTCATCTCCAGCATCATGTCCGTAGGTATCATTGAACCGCTTGAAGTGATCAACATCGACCATCGCAAGCACGTACGGTCGCCCGATCCGTCTGAACGCTTCTTCCAAAGCACGCCGACCGGGTAATCCAGTTAAGGCATCTCTAAAAGCGAGATCGTGAGACATTTCCACCGCGGACAACAAGAGACTAAAAGCAGTGGCCAAGACAAAACATTCACTCGAAAAGCCCTGTGTGACGACCGCACCCGTTGTGGCAATCAAAGCACCAAGCAGACCACTATAAAATGGAGTTCCACCCCGCAGTGCCCGGGTGCATAGAAAAAAGCACGTAACACACACCGCCATCAGAGTTAAAGGCTGCAAAGGCAATGTCAATGACCAACCATTAACCGAACCAAGCGCTAAGATATCATGTAATTGACCAACTGCAGTAGGCGACCAATCCATAATCGTCACCAGGAATCCAATTTGAATCAAAAATAGCGCCGTGCGCCAGCTCGTAAACCCCGACTCCTTTAAGAATCCCAATGTCATGAAGATGACGCTCAAGACAAGTAGCCCAATCGAGCTATCAGCGAAATTTCTCGGTAAGAAGTAAAGCATCAATGTGGAGGCGACGACCGCGAACAAGAGCCTTGAGCGCCTGAAGCGAATGGCGAGTAGAGCAACGCCGGTAAATAACAATGTTGGAATGAAAAGCCACTGGGCGTCGCTGAGTGGCATCCCATCCGCGGAAAGCGCGAGAAAGCTCGCTCCGATTAACGGAAGCAAAGCTGGCCATAGCAGACCTGACACTCGTAGCAGCTGAGTCAAAAAACCACCTTATGCGACGTTTGCTTACAGGTATACTATAGTAAGTTTATGTATGCAAATCAACCCAAGGTAGTTCAACAGAGCAAACGCGCGAACTCTATGCCACTCATTGTCCGCCGTCCAAGCTTCAGACGATGAATCTGAAGCGCGCCCACGCCACAACGAATAAAGAACTCTCCGCCACGAATAAACGGTGTACCTGCCCTCACCGAAGAGAAAGCCCCCTCCACCGCCGCGGTACATTTCTGAATCACCAACAATTCATCTCCAATGCCGGTGTAGGCACCGGGATGAGGGTAAGCAGCCCGAACGAAACGCTCGATATCAACTGCGGAACGATGCCAATCAACTTCCCACCAGTCATCATCACGCTGAGGTGCCCAAGACACATCTCCCGACTGAGGAGAAGGCTCCGACGGGCCATGTTCGAGCCAATCAACGACGAAAGTAGAGATCAATTCAGCCCCACGCTTTTCCAGACGGCTCGACAGAGCGCCGGCCTCCTCATTCCCCTTGAGCTCAACTGACTCTCTACGATAAATCGCTCCGGTATCTAGGCCTTCTGCCAAAACATGAACGCAAATCGCCGTAGACGACTGACCACTTAGAATCGTGTGAATCACGGGATCTGGACCACGCCATTGAGGTAAATCACTTGGATGCACATTGATACCCGGTGCCACATCGAGCAACGACACTGGAATCAAGTCCGGATAGAAGCATGATACAATAAGCGTCGGTTCAAGCGCTCTCAAGCCCTCAATAACCCCATCATCGGAGAGATCTGGGCGCTGCCATCTCGGTATGGGTGCTCGACGCCTCAAAGCTGCGTGAAGCCGCTGCCAGCCGGGGCCACCGATACGTCCGTGAACGAGCCCAACAAGCTTCACATTC
>JBMYRY010000078.1:0-8617 GCA_049602795.1 Bradymonadia bacterium | reverse complement strand
GTTACTCTGCGTAGAGAATGCTGCCGCAGCGCCGGGATTGCGCAGCGGTAACTTGGAGCTGCATCCAAAGTTCTCTATGTCTGGGGCGTACGACTCAAACTTCTGGCGTGAGTCGGTTGGCGATAGTACGGCGCCGGTCAATCCAACTTTGTTGTTTCTCGTTGATGGTGGTCTATCACTGAAGACCCGTAAAACATCCCGTTTTGATTTCAAGGGGAAGTTGTCGGTCGGTATGCGCCAGGTTGCGTCAGACACAGCTGAGCAGACAACAAGTACCATAGACGACGGCTTCGGGCTGAGCCGTGCGATGGCGAAGTTCTCTTTGACGGCGTTACCTCAAAGAACGTTTTCCTTTGGTCTGGAGAATGACCTCCGATATTCGGAGCAACCGGCAACTGAAGACGTCATTTCCGATGGGTATAAGCGGTTCCGTTTGACCGTGGGTCCAGATGTATATTTTAGACCGGGTGGAGGGCAGACTGGCAAAGCACTTTCCTTCACATTGGGGTATCGCTTCGCCATGGCGCGAGGCCTGAACGAAGATGACCCTACGGCTGATCGACGAGACTCGGATAAACAGACCGTTCAAGGTTCGGTTAAATGGCGTTTCTTTCCGAAGACGTCTCTCTTCATTAAGAGCAGCTATTCTACGGTCAACTATGCGAGAGGTACGGACCTTGGATCCAATGGCTTGCCGACTGCTGGGGCAGATTTGGATTTCAATCCATTTACCGTCGCTGGTGGTATTAAAGGGCTTTTCACCCGGCGTCTTTCGTTGACGCTCCAGGGTGGCTATATCCAAAGCAATCATGAAACCGGCGAGTCGTATGAAGGACCGTCCGGACGATTTGAACTCGACTATCGAATTCCTGAGGTGATGAATGTTCGGGCTGCCTACGAACTTACGATTGGAGATGATGGCTTTTCAAACTTTTACAAACTAAATCGGGCCTTCGTCGATACCAGTTTTACGTTACCATACCACCTTTATTTGAAGGGTCGCTTTGGACTCGATCACTACACATACAGCCGTTTTGGTGCACCTGAATGGACATACACTCTACCGGAGAGAATAGAGCCTATTTTCAGAGGACGCGTGACCGCTGGTTGGCGGGCACAACCTTGGCTTCGCGGTGAAATCTCGATGGAAATCGAGGCGAATCGAAGTGATTACTACTATTGCTTAGACCCCAATAATTGTTTTCAGGATTCTCCAATCGACTTTGCCGAATTCACGCGCAACCTTTTTCAGTTCACATTAGTTGCTGAATACTGAGTGTAAGTATGCTGAGTGGCGTGATTTATCCAGATAGGTTCGTCCGTGGCTTCGTTCTATTTACCACACTATTGCTGAGCGTGGGTTGTGGTGGGGGAACGAAAACTGTTGCGCCACCCATGCCTGACATGAAGGTGTTGTTACAAAGCGCGACCTTGGGTCCTGGGGACGTCGTTGAGATTCGGGTCTACCAAGAGAAAGAACTATCTGGGCTCTATCGTGTTGGACCTTCGGGAGATTTTGAGTTTCCTTTGATTGGGGCAGTCAATGCGACATCGCGGACACCGAGTCAACTCGTACAGCAACTAACCAACCGCTTGAAAAATGATTACCTAGTCAATCCTCAGGTAAGTGTTTTTGTCAAAGAGTTCAATTCGAAGAAGATTTTCGTCCTTGGTCAAGTTCGCAAGCCGGGTACTTTTCGATACGAATCGGAGATGACCATCGTTCAAGCAGTAACCTTGGCTGGGGGATTAAAGGCTCTAGCCTCGAGAAATCGCATTATTCTCACACGAGTCGAACAGGGCGATGAGAAAAAATATGTGATTCCCTTCTCACAGATCAGTGAGGGTGTGGTTAAGAACGTCTTTCTCCAACCAGGCGATATTATCTACGCCCCTGAGTCTTGGCTCTAGTCCTTTGCGTTCATTCCCGATGCAGGCGTTGGAGCGTTAGCGCGCCCGAAGTCGGCTGAGCATTTCTGTGGCAAATCGTGCCGTCAATGCAGCCCTGCCTTCCGGAATCGTTCGATCTAGTAAAAGCATCGCTTTCGCCATTGTATGGTAGAGGGTTTCTTTCCAGCGGTCGATGCGGTAGTGCGTTGTCTTACGAGAGAGTTTCGGAAGCTTATCTCTCCAAAGGGTGGAGGCTTCAAGATAGTGGAGAGCAAGGATGAAGGGGCAATCCAGCCCCCACCTTTGGGTGAGTTTCTCCAGTTTTTTCCAATGAGTTGAACGGTTGTCAGGGACTAGGAGACGCAAGATCAATGTAAGGTCAACGAGGCTATGCAGAGGCAGCGGATGAAAGTTCTTTGCAAAGTTGTGAAGCCACAGGAATAGTCGGTTCAGAGGGTCCGGAAACAGTGCGTCACATGTGCCCAACCGTCCTGGTTGTCCCTGGTCTATCAGTGTCTGTGTTCGCAGGCGGGTCTGATGTTCCATGATAGGTGTTCGATGTACATCCAGTGTGACTCCGTTTTTTTCAAATGTGATCGCCGATGCTCGCTCCGTCTGGTGACGGTTTTCTTTGGGGGCAGGCCGGGTCTTCATTGTCCTGGTTAAGTAGGTAACAACAGGTTCAAAGTGCTGTTCGGCAATTAATATATCCACATCGTTTGAATGACGTAGACCAATTTCCGGGTATAGATTGAGTGCATAGTCTAATCCTTTAAAGACATACGGGGGGGTAATGTGACTCGGCCAATGCGTTGACATGATGTGCTCTATGGTTAGGTGATGAGCGATGTTTCGGGTGCGGGCGTATTCGTTAACGCTGGCCTCTGGGTGGGCTGGTGCTAAATTATAGAGCAACCCGCGTAAACCGTGTATAGGTGCATCGAGGGGGGTAACGATGGTCGGGGCGTACTCGGCACCATGCCATAACCATTGGTGTATCAACGGGAGCCAGTTCATTCGAATCCTTTATTCGGGTACAATTGCGAGTGTACTCGGATTGATAGAGACTTAACAGAAAGGTAACAGCTTGACCCATTACTTAATTACAGGCGGTGCCGGTTTTATCGGCTCAAACTTAACGCACGCACTCGTTGAACGTGGGCAAAGAGTGAGCGTAATCGACAACTTCATCACAGGACGACGTGAGAACCTCCACGGTGTACTAGACAAGATTAAGTTGGTTGAAGGGAGCATTAATGATGGCGAAACCCTTCGGGAGCTACTTACTGATGTGGACGTGGTTTTGCATCAAGCAGCGCTACCGTCTGTACCCAAATCTTTAGATCGTCCACTAGATGCGCATCACGAGAATCTCACGGGCACGCTCAATCTGTTTGAAGCCTGTCGCATGACGAACACGAAACGTGTGGTCTATGCTTCCTCATCGAGTGCGTATGGTGACCATGATGCTCAGGTGAAGATAGAAAGTTTAGAAGGCCGCCCAAAATCCCCCTATGCCGTTCAAAAGTTTGGTACAGAACTCTATGCGAAAGTTTATCATGAGCTCTTCGGTCTTGAGACTGTTGGTCTTCGATACTTCAATGTATTCGGACCTAGGCAGGACCCTATGAGTCAGTATGCAGCTGTAGTACCCGCTTTTGTAACCCGTATGCTCAAGGAACAATCCCCCATCGTTTTTGGCACGGGTGAGCAGTCGAGAGATTTCACTTATATATCCAATGTAATCGAAGCGAACCTCCTAGCGGCAAGCGCGGCAAACATTGGTGGAGAAGTGTTTAATGTTGGTTGTGGTTTTTCAACTTCGCTTTTGAGTCTGATTGAATCCATTAACGAGGTTCTGGGGACAAACATCGAACCCATATTTGAATCCGCTCGGAAAGGCGATGTTCTGCACTCATTGGCAGGGATCGATAAAGCACGTGAGCATTTAGGTTACCAACCGTCCATAACTGTAAAAGCGGGCTTACTTAAGACTATCGAATGGTATCGTCTTAATGCTAAGACGGGGGCATAACTTCCTCAGAAGGTGACTCAATGAGCGTACAAAATTGGCGTACCAAGCATGCCGCCAAAGAAATCAAAGTCGGCGTGATTGGCTTGGGCTATGTTGGTCTTCCACTTGCGGTCTCATTCGCAACGCACGGTCATCGTGTTCTTGGCTTCGACATTGATGTCGAAAAAACATCTCAAATCAATACCGGGCGTTCCTATATTCCAGACGTTGATTCTGCGGACATCAATCGCCTTTCTCAACAAGGATTTTTGGAAGCGACGACGGAGTTCAGTCGTCTTGATGAATGTGATGCGATCTCGGTCTGTGTGCCGACGCCGTTGCGAAAGACAAGAGAGCCTGACCTGACGTATATTATCGAGTCCATTGAGCAAGTCTCTCGATATCTTAGAAAGGGTCAATTAGTTGTCCTTGAGAGTACGACTTACCCTGGGACCACTGTTGAGGTTGTGGCACCAAAATTGACTCAGACAGGATTGACGATTGGAGATGATGTTTTCCTAGCTTTCAGTCCCGAGCGTATTGATCCCGGTAACACGGTTTATACAGTGGAAAATACACCGAAAATCATAGGTGGTATGACTCCCAATTGTTCCGAACTCGCCGCTTTACTTTACGGACCCTCGGTTGGGGAGGTGATTAAGGTTTCCTCTCCTACCAGTGCTGAGATGGTTAAGTTATTGGAAAATACCTTCCGTGCGGTGAACATTGGATTGGTGAACGAGATTTCTTTGATGGCCCATAAACTAGGATTAGATGTATGGGAGATCATCGAGGCCGCTGCCAGTAAGCCATTCGGTTTTATGCCTTTTTATCCGGGACCTGGTCTAGGCGGGCATTGTATTCCAATCGATCCACATTATTTGAGTTGGAAACTTAAGACCCTCAACTATCGTGCTCGCTTCATCGAGTTGGCTGAAGAAGTGAACGGTGCCATGCCAGATCACGTCGTTCAATTGGTCGCTAGAGCGCTTAATGAAGATGCCAAACCTCTTCGTGGTTCGAAGATTCTGATTTTCGGTGTTGCGTACAAACCGGACATCACAGATTGCCGAGAGTCGCCGGCTATCTCAGTGATTAAACAGTTGCTTGATGCCGGAAGTGTAGTTTCGTACCAGGACAACTATGTGCCAGAATTTGCTCTAGGGCATGATGAGGATGCAACGCTACTCACCAGTGAGCCGTTGGCCTACGATCGCCTTAGAGAATTTGACTGTACGGTGATCATTACGCATCATTCTTACTTGGACGGCGTCAAGATTATCGACGGAGCGACCCGCGTGGTAGACACGCGTAATTTAACTGGTCGTGCCGGCACGTTAAGCGAAAAGGTAATTAAACTGTGACATCCAATGACGATAAACAAAATTTAATCGCGGAGTTCATTTGGCCTGTCTGGAAGCGCAAATGGCTGGTCATGGGATTTGGCGTTTTGGTGATGGCTACCACCCATGTGGTGACTAAACGCCAAACTCCTAAATACGAAGCGGTGGCACAGATTGTGATTGACCTTAACGCTCCACAGTATCTACCTGGTGGTGGGCGTGAAGTACTGAGTTTAGGGTTAGGGGCCGGTTGGAATACCCGTGAATTTTTGGAAACTCAATATCGAATTATTCGGTCGCGACTGGTAGGCGCTATCGTTGTTGAGCGATTAGGGCTAGACAAAGACGAAGATTTCTTGCGCGTTAATCAGATTGAGGATGCAGGGAAGCGGGCAAGACGCCTGAAGAATATTGATCCGATTGGTGTATTGCTTTCCAGAATCATTGTTGAGCCTTCCATGGACAGTCGAGTTGTACGTCTCAAAGTCTCGGACCATGACCCGGCTCGGGCGATGAGAATCGTTAATGCCCTAGCTAAGGCGTATGCTGACCAAAATGTTGACCGAAAGGTGTCAGCTGCGAGTGATGCAGTCGCATGGCTTCGGGAACAAACTCAAAACCTACAAAACGAAGTCAAAGAAGCCGAAAATGCGCTATTGGCCTACAAGAAAGAACACAATATTTTGAATTCAAGTTTGGAGGCCAAACAAAACATTATTGGAATGGACTTACAAGATGCTCGCAAACAATTGAGGGCTGTGAGTGCGGTCGTTGCATCGAGTGCTGCCAAACTTAAGAACATGGACCGCATGAGCGCTCTAGAACTTAGAAGCAGCGTGGAAGAGGTTTTGCAGAACGGTTTGGTACAGCGTCTGAAGGAACGCATTGTCAATCTACAGGCTGAGCAGACTGAATTATTGCGGCGTTATTTACCTAAACATCCACAAGTGAAAGCGAATCAACTGAACGTGGAGCGAGCGGTCGCTGCGCTCGAGGCGGAGGTTGCCGGTATAAGAAATTCGGTCAACGCGGAGTATGATGCCCTTAAGAGGAAAGAAGGTAATCTCCAAGGGGAGGTGGAGAACTTGGAAGCAAAAGCTCGGGAAATGCAGGCACATGAGTTAGCCTACAAGAGACTTACGGGCGTTGCAGAAGCAAAAAAAGCATTGTTTCAACAAATGTTGGGGCGACTGAAGGAGGCTGAACTTCAAGCTGAGACTAGGGCAAATAACGTGAGGATTCTTGATGAAGCTCTTGTGCCAGTTATCCCGATTCGTCCGCGACCTGTGTTCAACTTGGCGCTCGCGTTCCTTGCTTCAATCTTTGGTGGTATTGGTTTAGCTCTGTTGATTGAACGATTGGATAACTCAGTCAAATTGCAGGCTGACCTAGAGAATGTTGGGCTCAACTTTCTGGGGGTCATTCCGACGATGAATCAAATGCGGAGTAAGAAAGGAAAGACGGAGGAAATCCGAAATCCAGATCGCTGTGTGCTTGATTATCCAACATCCGCAGCGGCCGAATGCGTTCGTACGATTCGCACCAACCTTCTATTCATGGCACCTGATAATGAACTACGAAGTATGATGGTGACGAGCGCAGGTCCTCGAGAGGGCAAGACGTGTACGTGTGTTAATATTGCAGCAACAATGGCGCTATCCGGGAGTCGAACTCTGGTGATTGATTCGGACCTGCGTCGCCCTCGCGTACATAAAGTGTTTGGTCTCCGAAATCAGCGTGGACTGACGAATTTGGTCATGGACTCGAAAATTGAATTGAGTAGTGTGGTTGAAAAGAGTCAGATTCCTAATTTGGACATTCTGTGCTCCGGACCTCTTCCACCGAATCCATCTGAGATTCTGCACACACGCGGTTTTAAGCGAACATTGGGACGGGCATTGGACGAGTATGATCGAATTATTTTCGATAGCCCACCCGTTGGCGCAGTTACCGATGCCCAAATTCTAGGTCAGCAAGTGGATGGAGGTATTCTGGTGGTCAGTGCGGGCTCCACGACTCGGTTCATGCTAGCTAAGGCGGTGAGGTTGTTGAATGGAGTCAACATTAATCTGCTTGGCGGGTTGCTCAACAACTTTAGTGTTGGCACTGAGGGGTATGGGCAATACTACTACACTTATTATGCCCAAGATGAGTCAGACGATACGCCAAAACGCAAGGCGAGTTAACCCCTTTGAAGGTCGTTGTAAGCCTCCGCCAACTGCAAACGTATGCAGATAGATTTAAGGTCTTTCTAGAGCTTTCGAATCATGTGGACCAGTTGTTTCTATTGACCGATGTGGTAGATGACTGGGTTCGCGAGATGATGCTCAACTATCCGCGTGCCGAATTGGTGACGCTTGATGTAGACCGCTATAGCCAAGAGGCAACGGCTTGGATAGAAAATCAGGTCGTGTCTGCCACCGATGAGTACATTGTTCATTCTACGTTTGGGCACCTCGTTCCCTTTTTTGAGCGATATGGAGTTCAACGTGATCGTCGTTTCAGATTGGTGCACAGTCAATATACAGCAAACCATGATTGGTTCGACTGGGTGCGTCATCAAGATTATCCTATGAGCTTCAAGTATCTCGGGCAGAGAGTTAAATCATATTGGACGGATCGTCGCATGGCCATCAATACTGATGGATTGCTTGTGATGTGCCCGGGACATAGAGAACGGGTATCGGCTGCACATGGTGTTCCAGTGCAGAAAATATATGCGCTCTCAAGCGAAGTGAATTCTAATTTCTACGGAGATACATCACCTGCTCGTGTCACTCCGAGACGCATGATCTTTGTGGGTGCGTGTTACAAGAACAAAGGACTGGACATTATTTTTGAGGCTCTGCCGCGCCTATTTCACTTGCTGCCTGACCTAGAAGTTGAGTTGTATGGTAACGCCGTCAAACGCCAGAAGGATTGGTTTATCAATGCCCTAGAGCGAGTCCGGAAATATGGACGTGTCACCATGTTTGACCGGGTTGGGAAGGACACCTTAAAGGACGCATTTCAAGCGGCTGATTTAATCGTGTCCGCATCGCGCTTTGAAGGATCGCCAAGAGCCATTAGGGAGGCACTGGCCGCAGGTTGTCCAGCGCTTCTGTCCGAGATTCCCGGACACCTGGGGCTAGATCCTAATAGACGCTTTATCTCTTATGTAAATACCGAGGATGCCATGGTGTGGGCAGAGGCGATGCATGATTGTTTATCCCGTACTGATGAAGAATGGATGACTGCCGCACGTGGGGGCATGACGCGCATGTCTCTACGGCATTCGCCGGATGCCGTCGCACGCGAATTAGTGGGTATTTACGAGAATCTATTCTAATCCAGTTGTTCGACGAGTTGTTCAAGCTCACTGAACTCGGGG
>JBMYRY010000077.1:0-8632 GCA_049602795.1 Bradymonadia bacterium | reverse complement strand
CGAAATTCGGGCGTTGAGACCAAAGACCGTTCGATACTCCAGTCTGCCATTGACGTCGGTCCAGAGGAGCGCTTAGTTGTGCCCGTCCCATAAAGGGACCGATCATTACGTTGGTTTTGGGTTTGATATTGGCATCAAGTCCATCAATCCATTCCCATGCTAACGGCCATTCATCGGACAGGTGAACAAGGTCGGTCAGTGATGCGCCAGGTTTCCAGCCCGAGAGGGCGACAGGCAGGCGCTTAAACGTGGGCTCGGTTGAAGAGGCTCTAAACGCATGCTGTCGAACGATCACGGCGATATCTGGTCGGTTCGCCTCAGTGACCTGCAAAAAGCTCAGCACTGAGCAGGCACTATCACTTGCGGAGAGAATTAGACTTTCTGGTGCGAGCCTTCCCATCGTTTTGGTGAGGGTTTTAGCCCACGGGTTGGTTGATGAAAACTCTTCGTGGCTGGCATAGGTCGCGGCCGACCAGACAGTCGTTGGGACAAGGAGTAGAATCACCAATGACGAGAGCCGGTGACTCTGCGCCTTCAATCGCCTAAAACCAAGACAGGCAATTGGAAATAGCATGAGTGTTGTTAACCAACCGTTTTGATGGTCACGAACGCCCATTGGATTAATCCAAACTGTATAGAAAATATCTAGTGCGAGGAGTGCAAGGAACACCTTTATCAGTGGTTCTCTTAACGTGAAGGCAAGGCTTCCAACCGCGAAGAGTAAGAGGACCGTACTACTCGTAAAGAGTTGACTGGCAAATGAGCTGAATACTTCGGGGTCCCAAGCCAACATTTGATCTGCATAGCTATCACGGATGCGTTGCCCCATGACGTGGTCCAATAAGCCATCAATCGTGCGAGGTGAGCCCCAATCTCTATTTGGGTGCGCATTTGAGCGTATTGGCAGATACATGAGCGTCAGAAGACCAGTGAAGAGTGATACTCCAAAGACGGTGATGCCTAATTTCAACTTGGACTTTGGCAGCACAAAGAATGCAAAACAAATACCGACCAATCGAATCATGGGATGATGACCCAATCCACCGATGCCAAGGACCAATGCGAGCAAGAAAAGGAACCGAACATCATCGCGTTCGAGATAGCGCAAGAGTAATTCGATGCTGACGGACACCGTGAGTGCGGCGCTTGCGTACACCTCAACGGTCACCATATGAACGGTAAACAAGGGGGCAAATACGGTCAGCAACCCAAAAGTCCAGGCCTCCATCATGCCAATACCCCGTGACCTAAGTGTGTAGAAGGTAATGCTCAATGCGGCGGCACCGAATACGGCCGAGGAAAAATTGCCCCGGAATCCAAAGTCCCCGAGTCCCAATAGGTTCATAATCCCGTTGACGAGCATCGAAAATACGGGAAAGCCTGGCGGATGCGCGATGCCAAGCTCGAATGCCGCGGCCCCTAATTCACCCGCATCATTGGAGGTAATGGACGGTGCTAGAAAGACAGTAAAGATCGCTAGGCATATGCCAAAGAAGGCGAAGCACTCTGAGCTGTTCATCTGGATAGATCGTTGGGTGACCGTGATTTTTCTCTCAAAGTCTTGATCTGATTTCACGGGTGTCGTTGACATGTCGCAGTCCTTGTGATAAACAGCGCCTCCTGAATTTATGGTTGCATAAAAAGCATAGTGACGGTGCATTTCGTAGTGTCATTATCCTTTTACGACCTTACAGGGGCGTGGTCTAGTGGCAAGACACTGGTTTTTGGTACCAGCTGACGTAGGTTCGAATCCTACCGCCCCTGTATCTTTATTTCGGAGGCTTTGATGAGAACTCGCATCTTTACGGGAAATTCAAATCCAGAACTCGCTCGAGCCATCTGTCGGTATCTTGGTACTGATCTGGGACGAGCGCGGGTCAGTAATTTCTCTGATGGGGAGACGCGTGTAGAAATTGATGAGTCGGTGCGTGGTGCGGATGTCTATGTCATTCAGAGTACGTCTACACCGGTTAACGACAACTTAATGGAACTTCTCATTATGATCGATGCGCTTAAGCGTGCGTCCGCGGGTAGCATTTCGGCAGTCATGCCCTATTTTGGTTATGCCCGACAGGACCGTAAAGCAGTCGCGCGAGCACCGATCTCAGCAAGACTTGTCACCGACCTTCTTTCCGCAGCTGGCGTAAATCGAATCATTACGATGGAGTTGCATGCCGGACAAATTCAGGGCTTTTTTAACGGACCGGTCGATCACCTTTATTGTTCTCCGGTGATGATGAAGCATCTGCAATCGATGGAGTTGGTTAAGCCTGTGATTGTGAGTCCTGATGCTGGCGGTGTAGAGCGTGCTCGGGCGTATGCTAAGAAGCTCAATACGTCCTTGGCGATTATTGACAAGCGTCGAGAAGGACCCAATGTGGCGGAAGTCATGCACTTGGTTGGAGATGTGGAAGGCTGCGATGCAATCGTTGTTGACGACATGATCGATACAGGTGGGACGCTTTGTCAGGGCGCGCAAGCTCTCAAAGATTTTGGCGCGCGGCGAGTCATTGCGGTGGCGTCTCACCCGGTGCTTTCTGGACCAGCAATTGGTCGTATTGCTGAGAGTTGCATCGAGCAAGTGATTGTAAGTGATTCGATTCCTTTGACAAGCGCAGGGCGTGCTTGTCCCAAGTTTAAAGTTATTTCAGTGGCGGACCTTTTTGGTGAGGCAATCCGCCGAATTCATGATTTTGATTCTGTGAGTAGTTTGTTCGACTCAGAATTGAGTTGATGGTGAGGATACGGTTATGGAAACCATTTTGTTAAACGGTACCCTTCGAGAGAAGGTTGGTAAAGAGGCAAACCGAAAGCTTCGTGCGAGCGGTCAAATGCCAGCAGTTCTTTACGGTGCAGGCATTGAAGAGTCGATCAGCGTTTCATTGGAGCCTCGACAGCTGAATAAAGCACTTGAGAACCCAAAGAAGACGAATGCATTGATGAATGTCGATCTTGGCTCGGATGCAGGTACGCACACCGTACTTGTGCGTGAGATTCAGCGTCATCCAGTACGTCGTACGATTTTGCACGTTGATCTCGTGGCACCAGATCTCAGCAAGCCTGTGGTCAGTGTTGTGCCTTTGCGATACACCGGGAAGTCGATTGGTGTGTCCATGGGTGGTCGATTACGTACGCCATACCGAGAGGTTTCGGTCGAGTGTCTGCCTGCGGATATCCCAGCGGAAATCGTTGTTGATATTACTGACCTCGACATCGGTCAAGCCGTTCACGCAACTAGCTTGGACGTTGGCGAAGGTGTATCGGTAATCTACGACCGCGATTTTGTTGTTGTGAAGGTTCTCAAGCCTCGTGGTGGTATGGCGGTTGCCGAAACTGAAGAAGCTGCAGACGAAGAATAAGAAAGCATCGGTCTACTCATTGAGTACCGCTGGCTGACTTCATGATGATGGCAGAACGCGTCTTAATCGTTGGGCTGGGTAACCCCGGTTTCCAGTATCACAATACGAGACATAACATCGGATTTATGGTGGTTGATGAGTTGGCGAGTCGTTTCGGCGCCTCGGTGACCAAAGACAAGTTCTCAGCGCAGTACGGCACAGCAAAGTTCGGTTCATGTTCTATGGTTCTGCTGAAACCACAGACGTTTATGAACCGTAGCGGCCAGTCGGTTGTGCCAGCCGCTCAGTTTTTTAAGGTTAAACCGAGTAACATCATTGTGATTCATGATGAGCTAGACCTTTCCTTCTCAACCTGTCGACTGAAGGTCGGTGGGGGTCATGCTGGACATAACGGATTGCGCTCAATCATAAATTTGTTGGGTTCCCGAGATTTTGTTCGGCTGCGTATGGGGATTGGTCGTCCGCCTCACGGAGACGTCTCACGCTTTGTTTTAAGCGGGTTTGCAGCGCCAACCGAGACTGATTGGCTACCAGGCTTTGTGTCCGATGGGGCCGACGCGATCGAATATGTGATGCGAGAGGGTGTTAAATTGGCCATGAATAAGGTAAATGCACCCGCATAGGAAGAATTGTTCTAATTTGGTCAGTTGGTCGGACTGACCCTGGGAAGCCTTTTTGAGGCTAGGAGATTTACAGGTGGAAAGTAATCTTTGGATGGTTCCTGCAGCGGGTGGCTTAGCGCTCCTCTTTGCATATTTGAAGTCGTCTTGGATCAACAAGCAAGACGCAGGTAACGAAACAATGACGACCATCGCGAATAATATTCGTGAGGGCGCCATGGCTTTCTTGTCAGCAGAATACAAGAAGCTCGCGATTTTTGTCGTGATCGTCGCCGGTCTTCTGGCATACGCGAATCACGGTCAAACTGACAAAAGCGGTGCCGTCATTAGTCACGCGCTCATTGCAGTCTCCTTCATCGTGGGTGCAATTTGTTCTGGCTTGGCAGGTTTCTTCGGCATGCGTGTAGCGACTGCTGCGAATGTTCGAACTGCGAATGCTGCTCAGAAGGGCTTACCACCTGCACTTGACGTTGCGTTCAGTGGTGGCGCCGTCATGGGGATGTCAGTTGTTGGTCTTGGTGTGGTTGGCTTGGGTGGTCTTATCCTCCTTTTCGGCACAACCGGCATCATTGGCGGTGCTCTGACTGGAACCAAATTGACCTTGGTCCTCAACGTTGTCTCTGGTTTTTCTTTGGGCGCGAGCTCGATTGCTCTTTTTGCTCGTGTTGGTGGGGGCATCTTCACCAAGGCAGCAGACGTTGGTGCTGACCTTGTTGGTAAGGTCGAAGCGGGCATTCCTGAGGACGACCCCCGTAACCCTGCAACGATTGCAGACAACGTAGGTGACAATGTCGGTGACGTGGCTGGTATGGGGGCTGACCTTTTCGAGAGTTATGTCGGTGCAATCATCGGTTCCATGGTCTTGGGTATTGGCTGGATGAACGCTGCGCCTGCTGAGATCGGCAATAACCCGGTTCTTCTGCCTTTATTCATCGCGGCTGCGGGCATCGTGATCAGTATCGTTTGTACTTTCCTGGTTAAGACTAAAGAAGGCGGTAACCCTCAAACTGCACTGGACACAGGTACTTTCGTTGCTGCTCTTGTAATGTTGGGCGTAAGTTTTCTCCTCATCAATCTTTTCCTTGGCGATGGCGAATTCAAAGTTGGCGACGGAACCTATGATGCGATGGGCGTGTTCTATGCAGTTGTCGGTGGTTTGGTCTCTGGGACCCTCATCGGGGTTGTGACTGAGTACTACACCTCAGATCACAAGGCTCCGGTTCAGGGCATTGCCAAAGAGAGCACCACGGGTCCAGCAACGAACATCATTTCCGGTCTTGGCGTGGGCATGTGGTCTACTGCGATTCCAACAATTTTGATTTGTGCGTCGATCTTGATCGCTTACAAGTGTGCGGGTCTTTACGGCGTTGCCATGGCTGCCTTGGGTATGCTTTGCACGACGGGCATTCAGCTTGCTGTTGATGCATACGGTCCAATTGCTGACAACGCGGGCGGGATTGCTGAGATGGCGCACCTTGACCCTGAGGTTCGTAACCGAACTGACAAGCTTGACGCCGTGGGTAACACTACTGCTGCGATTGGTAAGGGCTTTGCGATTGGTTCAGCGGCACTTACAGCGTTGGCGCTCTTTGCTGCTTATGCTCAGAAGGTTGGTCTACTTGAGAAGGGCATCAACGTCATGAACCCTGAGGTCATGGTTGGTGTATTCATTGGTGGTATGCTGCCATTCGTCTTCAGTGCCATGGCAATGAATGCCGTAGGTCGTGCAGCGGGACAGATGATCGAAGAAGTTCGACGACAGTTCCGTGATATTCCTGGTTTACGCGAAGGCGCTGAGGGCGCAGTTGCAGAGCACGCGAAGTGTGTTGCGATTTCAACCGATGCAGCCATCAAGGAAATGGTTCTTCCTGGCTTGATGGCAATCATCGCGCCAGTAATTGCCGGCTTTTACAGCGTTGAAACCTTAGGCGGTCTTCTCGTGGGTACTACGGTTGGTGGTGTAATGATGGCAATCTTCATGTCAAACGCTGGTGGTGCCTGGGACAACGCCAAGAAGTTTGTTGAGGGTGGAAACCACGGTGGTAAGGGCAGTGAAGCTCACAAGGCCGCTGTGATTGGTGACACTGTTGGCGACCCCTTCAAGGACACTGCGGGTCCTGCACTCAACATCCTCATCAAGTTGATGAGTGTGGTTGCACTTGTACTTGCACCGGTCCTTGCAGCTTTCCACGGTGTTGGCTGAAAAGATCTTCTTTAGAGAGATCATTGATCTTTCGTAAAAACCTGCTTATATTCCCGTCCCTCAGCATTGGGCTGAGGGATTTTTAACTCCCTGCTCGTTTTTGGACGGGCTATTAACTCGAAGGGAGCCATTATGGCTGTAGAAAAGCTCAGAAGATACGAGCTCATTTATTTGGTTCATCCAGAGGCTGAAGATGCTCAGCTTACCCGCATGGAAGAACGTATCAATCAGGTAATCAGCGATTACGAGGCGCTTGTGATCAAGCGAGAAGACTGGGGTAAGCGTAAGCTTTCCTACGAGATCGAGAAGGTCAACAAAGCCTACTATCGTTATCTTGAATTCGTTGTTAAGCCTGAGATGATCACGGAGATGGAGCGTGTTCTGCGCTTGATGGACGTTGTTATTCGGTACCAAACAATTCGTCTTGAGGACAATATCCCCGCTGATTCATTAGATCGATTTGAAGTTGCGGCCGACGAGACACCAGCAGCCCCAGTTGAGACACCTGCTGCTGAGACTGCGGCTGAGAGTGCACCAGAAGCGGTTGAGGCTGAGGCAGCCGACGCAGAGAAGGAGGCAGACAGTGAGTAAAGTAGATCGACGTAAGTCACGACGAAAAGTAGACCGGTTTCTTGCTGATAAGTCTTTGGTGATCGATTACAAGGATCCTTCAACCTTGAAGTACTTTGTAACCGAGCGCGGCAAGATTGTTCCTCGTCGAGTATCGGGATTATGTGCTGCTAATCAGCGCAAGATCACTCAGGCAATCAAGCGCGCGCGTATGATTGCACTGATGCCATTCACGACCATCAAGGCACACTGAGAGGACTTCAAAAAATGGAAATTATTTTAGTTGAAGAGATGCCAAACCTCGGAGAGGTTGGCGATATCGTCAGTGTAAAACCAGGGTATGCACGAAATTATCTTTTCCCTCGTGGGATCGCAATTCCGGCAAATGAGCGTCAGAAGCGACGCGTTGCACACGACCGTCAGCAGTTAGAGGCAAAAGTTGCTAAGCTTCGTGATGCGGCGTCAGCCGAGGCTGGCAAGCTGACGAATGTTTCATTGACCGTTGAAAAAGCGGCTGGTGAGAACGGAAAGCTTTTTGGCTCAGTTACAACCATGGAACTCGAAGCCTTGCTTCGTGCTCAGGGATTTGAGATCGATCGTCGACGCATTGTCCTTGCAGAGCCAATTAAGGCTCTTGGCGAAACCGAAGTCGAGATCAAGCTTCACCGTGATGTTCGAGCGAACATCAAGGTCAACGTTGTTGCCCAGAGCACAGACGAAGAGTAAATTTCGTCGTATCAACACACTCAAGCATAGGATCTAATCATGGATGGCGGCCGTCACCTTGAAGCGAAGGAAGCCGAGACAGCAGTGCTCGGGGCCGTTTTCCTAGATCCTAATGCCTTTGACCGGGTCAGTGAGTTCATCACTGGACCAGATTTCTTTTCTCCTCGCCATCAACTGATCTTTCAGCACATGTCGGAACTTCGTGAAGAAGGTTTGCCCATCGACACGGTGACGCTCGCTACCGCGCTTGAGCAATCGTCCAATCTCGAAGCCGCTGGTGGGATGGATTATTTGTTGAGCCTCGATAGTGCGTCCGCGTCCACGCTTAATGTGGAGCACCATGCATCGATTGTTCACGAAATGGCGGAGATTCGGCGATTGATCTCCACCTGCGCGAGTGTGATGCAGCAAGCGCACTCAGGTGATTATGATCATGCCGATAAATTATTCGATGAAGCACAAGCGGCAATTTTCGAGGTAGGTGCTCGCGCTCGCAAGGGATCCTTTGTGGGGATGAAAGAGGCGCTTCGGACGGTGATCGAGCATGTTCAAGCAGCCTTTGAGTCTAAAGCAAGCGTCACCGGTACGGGAACGGGCTTTATTGACCTTGACCGAAAGACTTCAGGTCTACAGGGCGGAGACTTGATCGTCTTGGCGGGTCGACCTGGTATGGGTAAGACGGCTTTTGCGCTTAACCTGGCTTCAAATGCTGCGATTCACAGCCAAGTCTCGGTCGCTATCTTCAGCCTGGAGATGCCTACGAGGCAGTTAGCCCAGCGTCTCTTGGCTTGTGAAGCACGCGTCGACTCTGAAAAGATGCGCTCCGGTAGTTTAGTTGAAGGGGACATCGACTCTCTGCTTCATGCGGTTCGGACGATGAATGATTGGTCGGTCCATATTGATGATACGCCCGGTGCGAGCGTCATGGAAGTTCGGAGTAAATGTCGCCGGCTTGCGAGCGATAAGAGCTTGCCTCCTCTCGGTCTCGTCATCATTGACTACCTTCAATTGATGCGCGGTCGGGCGAATAACCGAAGCCGCGAGCAAGAAATCAGTGAAATGAGTCGAAGCCTCAAGTCTTTAGCCAAAGAATTGGATGTGCCCATTATTGCACTCTCTCAGCTCAATCGGGGAGTTGAATCGCGTCCAAATAA
>JBMYRY010000076.1:0-8671 GCA_049602795.1 Bradymonadia bacterium | reverse complement strand
CGTTAATCAACTTCCGACCAAAATCGGCGACTCGAACTCAGGCGCCGGCAAAGCCCAAATATGAGTCCTTTCATGGCGTATCTGCTGACTTAGCTCGGTGGCTCAACGCACAAGGTCCCTTGGGTCATATCCCAGGTCAGAGAGTACGAGGCAAAGGGGCAAATCGGTATGGCGGGATGTCTTTCGACGGCGAGTTGCTTAAGCAAGTCGAGTGGCTAACCGTGGAGCGAAAGAAAGAAATTCTGTTTCTGAGTAGTCATATCTCGAAGATTGATCATTTCGAGTTTCTAGGTATAGAGCCGACGACCGATCGTAGGGAGTTGCGAAACGCGTTCTCTGATTTTAGTCGAAAATTTCACCCCGACACCGTTTTTCGGCGAGATATCGGTCCATTTAAAGAAGCGATTGAGTCTATCTTCAAGTACGGGACTCAGGTGTATGAATGGTTAAGCGCAGACGAGACATCTCGAACTCGATACGCTGAGGCCCTTGAGCAAAGAGACCAGACGATTCGAGCTTCTCATGCTGATGAACGCGCTGCTAAAGTCGAGCGTGAACGGGTTGAACAAAAGCAAGCCCGGGCTGACCGTCGGACCAAGCTGCAAGAGAGGCTTGATAAGAATGCTGAGCGGCGCAAAACTCGGACGCGCGACCGCGCCATCAAGCAACGAACCAACAAAGCTGCCGAATTCTTTGAAGAAGGTAAAAAGCGCTTAGAGACTGATTCTTTCGCGGCTGCATACAACGCTTTTCGGCTCGCAAATCAGTATGACCCGGGCAATGAAATTTATCAGACGATGCTCGAGCAGGCTGGCGCTAAAATGAAAATTGTCAAAGCAGAGCAAGTCTGGAAACGTGGATATTTACAGGAATCTTTAGGAAATTTTGAGGAAGCGATGACTTCCTACTTGGAAGCGTGTGACATTTGGCCAAGACATGAATATTGCTCGCATATTGCCGAGTTGCTCTTGCGTTTTGATGAAAACTTACATAAAGCGGAAGATCTCGGGCGAAAGGCTGTACAAGCAGCACCAAACAACATTGGTTATCGCATGCTGCTTGGGCGGATCTATGAACGATCCAGACTCTCTAGCAAGGCGCGCGCAGAATTTGAGAAAGTTCTGGAACTCGATCCAAAAAATACAGATGCTAAACGAGCACTGAAGGCGCTATAGTCGTCGGACATGTCGGGAGGAGCAAATAATAAGATGAGTCACATCATCGGTATTGACTTAGGAACGACTAATTCTTGCGTAGCCCTCGTTGAAGGTGATATGCCGGTCGTTATCCCAAATAAGGCGGGTTACAAAACCACGCCGTCCGTAGTCGCTGTCTCCGAGAGTGGAAAAAGACTCGTCGGTCAAATTGCAAAGCGGCAAGCTGTCACCAATGCAACGAATACAGTGTACGCAGCGAAGCGACTCATTGGACGGCGTTGGGATTCTACAGCGGTACGAACGATGCAGGAAACCATTCCCTATGCCATCGTCGAAGGTGCAAATGGAGATCCTCGAGTTAAGTTGAGGGACCGTGTCTATTCGGTACCTGAAGTAAGCAGTATTCTCTTGCAAGAAATGAAGATGATCGCAGAGGATTATCTAGGAGAGCCCTGCGAAAAGGCGATTATTACGGTCCCGGCATACTTCAATGATGCCCAACGTCAAGCAACGAAAGATGCCGGTAAAATTGCTGGTTTAGATGTCGTTCGCATTATCAATGAACCCACTGCCGCTGCACTCGCTTACGGCAGAGGTCGTGCCGGGCGTACGAATATTGCCGTCTACGACCTTGGGGGCGGTACCTTCGACATTTCCATTCTCTCCGTAGCCGACGATGTATTCGAGGTGCTCGCCACTGGTGGTGATGCTTTCCTCGGCGGTGAGGATTTCGACAGTCGGATTGTCATGGATTGGCTGGTACTAGAGTTTGCGCGGGACCATCAGATTGATTTGCGGCGAGACCGGATGGCACTGCAGCGTTTGCGCGACGCAGCGGAGAAAGCCAAATGCGAGCTTTCGATGGCTGCCGAAACTGAGATTAATCTGCCGTTCATTATCTCTACTGGCGGTAGCGAGGCTCTCCACCTACAGAAAGTACTTACGCGCGACAAGTTAGAAGAACTGACGGTAGATTTGGTCGAGCGAACCATTAAGATTTGTCGAAAGGTTACTGAGGAAGCAGGAGAGAAGATCGACGAGGTACTGCTCGTTGGCGGAATGACTCGAATGCCTCTTGTGCAGCAGAAGGTGCAGCAGTTTTTCGACATTGAACCTTCTAAGGGCGTGCATCCGGATGAAGTTGTTGCGCTCGGTGCGGCAGTACAAGGACACTCATTGGTTGGAGACGACGTTGGGGGCGCCCTCCTATTGGATGTCACACCGCATTCTTTAGGGATCATGGTTCATGGGGGACATTTTAATGTCATTATTCCCAAAAACACCACGATTCCGACATCACGCAGTCACGCATTTACGACGGTGAAAGATAATCAGACGTCAGTGAAGATATTGGTCATGCAAGGTGAAGATGCGTCAGCTGAAGTGACTGAATTGCTCGGTGAATTCGTTTTATCCGGGCTAAGACCGGGTAAAGCGGGTGATGTTGAGATTGAGGTTAAGTTTGATATTAACGCTGACGGCATTGTTGCGGTCAGTGCGAAGGACGTTGAGACCAATCTTGAGCAAACGATCACTGTCACAGCATCGTCTACCTTGAGCGATGTTGAAGTTGAGATGATGATCGAGGAGAACGTCGCCTACACTGAGCAGGTCAAGGGACTGGAGGCGGTCGAATCGGAGCGCTCTAAGGCGATCTCTGCGATTGAATCAATTGAAAAGATGCTACCACTTGTCAAACCAACCCTTGAGTCTTCCGAATTCGGGCGAGATGCGCTTCAAAAGGCGACCGGTATTCTCGAACGCTCGAGAGCATTAACCTCGAGTAAGGATTTGAACGCATTGCGTACGGTGAACGACTCGCTTAGTCGGACCTTGAACATGTTTAATAGCGTTGCAAGTCGACTGTCTGCAGGTTGAGGTCGAACGCGGTCCATGGTCAAGGATGATAAAAAAAACAGTTTGATTTCCCCTAAGCCAGTGCTCAAGAAGTTAGGCTGGGCCAAAGAGGTGCGTCGCGGAGCCGACGAGTCGGTTGATGAGCCGCCGATGTTTTCGTCGTCTGGTACGGAATTCGAGTTGGATGAGTCGCTGTCAGTTGACTTTGGATGGCCGAGCCTTTCAAGTTCGGTGGTGGGGTCTTCTCACGGCGTTGAAGTCGACCTGACGACCGAAGGATTTGTGCCAGACATTACAGAGTCAACAGATGTCGTAGGCGAAGCTAACGAATTACATCAGACGGAACGTGAAGCGTGGGAAGTCCTGTCCGACATGAATACCGTTCCGCGGCTTCTCATAGAGGAAAATGATGTTGTTTGGCAAAGACTGAACCACCGCGAAGGCTACGTGTTAAGTCAAATTGATGGACAGACAAGCTACGCAGAATTAATCGAGATTGTGGGATTACCAACAGAGAAGACAAAGCGTATCTTGGTCCGTTTGCTCACATCTGGTGTCATCGGTTAATGATGAACATTGAGCGAATCTCGCTCTACCCTCGCAAGCCACGTTGCTAAATTATCTGCATAAGTTTCAAATTGAGGGCACCTGATTTCGGTCTCTCTGAGTAGGTCTAGGGTGCCAGCGCAATCATAGCGAGATGCGATGACCCCTCGGGCTTGCTCCACCAAGAAATCAGGAATGAATCGTCTGAAGACGCTGCCCCGTGCCAGGGTAATCGCATGCGCGAATAAGCGACCGTAGAAGACCGGTCGTTGACGATTGTTAAGGTCCGAAAATAAGGCGAATGCATCTTCAACGCGCATGGGGTTAGGGTCGGTGAGATGGAAGGTACGACTCATGGAAGCCGGATGGCAGGCGATGGTCCAGGCGGCTGAGACGACAAAGTCTATTGGGACAACGTTGAAGGGCATATTTCTGGCTTGAGGCACCAAGACCGGCATTTGTGACGGAGAGTGTATTAGGCTTGATAGCACCCGCCCGAGGCTATCGTGTAGTCCTTCGGATTCCCCAGTCTGAGAGTCTCCGACAATCGTCGAAGGTCTGAATACGGTACACGGTAGACGCGGCATCAGTTCCCTAATCACCTGTTCGGCTCGCCGCAACGTATCTGAAGGCGTGCCGTCTCCTTTAGGCTTGGCGAGTTCCTCTTCGTAGACGGTGTCGGTTGGGTGTCGATTGACTGCCGTTGTAGAGAATAGGCATAGTCGTCTAAGTGACTTACAAGCGATTGAAAGCCGTATTAGGTGCCTCAAGTTGCCTAGGTTACTCGTGCCCTTACGAACTGAAGTTGGGTTGTAGTAATTCGCATGGAAAATCATGTCGACTTTCTCAGTGAGGCTTTGAACTTGGGCCCCGCTCATACCAAGCTCCACGGTATCTTGCCGTCCTTCTACAAGGACTAACCGGCTGCGCTGTGATCTTGGGAAGCTGCTTTTGAATTTTTGACCAGTTGATTTGTTGCTCTTGTCTACAAAGAGATAAACGGTTGGTTTTGATGTATCATTGAGGATTCGTCGAGCCAGAGCACCAGGCAGTAGTGCGGGGAAGCCTGTGATGAGCACATGCTTCGCTCTCCAATTTTTGGGTTCTCGATCAGTCATCTTGGGTCAGTTCTTTCCAGATCGCAGCGACACGTGCGCTGAGCGTAGCAAGACTACCATTGTTTTCTATGAGGATGTCGGCGAATCCAAGTTTTTCGACGATGGGCATCTGGCTGTTCAGTCTCAGTTTTGCTGCCTCTTGGTCGAGTCCATCTCGATGAATGAGTCGCTTCATTTGCTCTTCGGGGCTACACCAGACAACGATGAGAGGTCGAAATGCATCATGTCTCTTAGTTTCGATAAGTAGAGCAGCTTCGTATAGTACCAGAGGTGCCCCCGTCTGGCATGCCGTCTGAATTTGCCTCATGCTTTCGTCTGCGATGAGAGGATGCACAATCGACTCTAATTCTGACCGTAGTGCTTTATTCTCGAAAACGAGGGCACCAAGCTTTGTTCGATCAATGTTCTGTTGTTCATCTAGAATTCCAACACCAAATCGCGAGAGTAGCCGTTCATAACCCAGGGTATCTTTGGCTGTAACGTCTCGGCTAACTTGATCGGCATCGACCACGGCTGCGCCGAGAGCACGAAAGGATGTGGCAACGGTCGACTTACCGCATGCGATGCCACCAGTCAGTCCCAAAACCTTTCCAGAACTCATTTCGTCCTCCTGCTCACAAAACTACAACGCCGTTATTCAAGAATCAATTGAACACGAGGAGAACTCCGTTTAGTGTAGGCATCGTTGATGTTACTTTCTAAGGTGTAGCTCTTGAAAATCGCTTCGCCCTCGGGCTTCTTTCGCGTCATTCTCAACCTGCTGAGTATGCCCCGTGCACGGATTGCGGGTGGTGTTATTACGTTGCAGGGGGCGCTTTTATCACAATTTCCGGGTCTTGGCTGGACACTTCAAGCTTCCGACCTTTGTTTGTCTTTGGGCTTTTCGCTTTTACTTGCCTCCACGGTGCGGCTCGCGTTTTTGCATGGTCGGATGAGTGATTGGCGCTTTTTGGTCCTCACCGGTGCTCTCGTCCTTCTTTTCGGCCTTCACCAAATGAGTGCGCTAACCGTGAAAGGGCTCGTTCGCTTAACTGATCGGCCCATTGAAGCGATTACTGTTCAGCGAGGTGGAGGGGCAGTTGATCACCATTTAGGTGGGCCACTCAAACTTGTTCAAGATGTTGACGAGAATCGTCAAAAGCAGTCAAAACTGACGTTTGGAATTGGGGCGGCAGATGTCTCGATGCTGCCAGAGGAATGTTGTCGCAGTCATCTCGGACCCTGGTTCGTAGAACGCCTCGGGTTGGATTTTCGAGATGCGAGTTTGAGTGTAGATGTATCTATTGGTCATGGTAATACCGAACCACAGCGGGTGACGATTCGCCCTGGAGGGGTTTACGGAATTAATGAGACCCTTTCCGTTCGTTTAGCCTCGCTTGCAGCGATGCCGTCGTCCGAAGGACATCGCCTTATTTTTGAGATTATAGATAATGGTGTTCGAACAACCCGAACTGTTTACAGTGCTCTGCCGAAGCTAGATGAACGATTAGGGGTTGAGGGACCTCAATTCGAGGTTCATTCGATCGAGCGGGCACCAGTTCATCAACTGTTGGTGTACAGTGCGACCGACGATATTTGGTATCTTGTCGCCCTTGCTATTGGCTTACTTTTGATGAGCACGGGGCACCCAAGGAGGGACACATGTTCCTAATTTTGTGTGCATTCTGCTTAATGGTGGTTCTGTCTCGGCTTGATTCTGATGCGTATTCTGCTCAGTGCCCAACGATGAGTTTGGTCTGTGTGTTTATGGCGGTCTTCGCCCTTGCACTTGGCACCATGCATCCTGAACAGCCCGTCAGCTTAACGATGGATATGGTCAGTTTTGCTCATCATGACGGCGGCGTGCCTGCCTTGGCACTCGTCGAGTTTGCCGCAACGCCAGAACGACCGGGGTTACTGGTTCCGATTCATGTTCGCGTGGGCATGGGCATGCTTGGTCTTTGGCTCACAATGATTGCCGCCGCATTGGTTGGCTTAGCGTCCGTCAATCATCAAGGTAGGGAGAAGCAAAGCCGAATGATTGGACACTGGTGTGTGACGCTACTTGGTTTGGTTGTCTTTGGTGCTTGGTTGAAGACGGTGTCTTCGACTTTCTCTGAGAGCGAGTTTGCTCGGTATTTGACCGAATTTGATTTAGCAGAGATTGCACGGATCGAGTATCCAACTACGCCCTGGGCTGTTGCATTACCAATTCCGTTAGTTACTGTAGTCAGTACCTTATTTGGACTAAGCCTTATCTTCTTGAAGCCTCTTAAATTACCTTTGACACTCGATGCGCGTATACTCAACATTGGACAGCGAGTGATAAGCCTCCTGATTCTCGGATGGTGTATCTATTCACTGACGTTACCTCTAGGCTTGGCCGCCCGGTGGTCGGGTTTGTGTTGCGGCTTATTTGTCACCATCAGCTACATTGACCCCCGCGGTGCTGTGCGAGTCTGGTTTGTCTTGGGGACGGCTATATCGGCCTTGATGCATTGGGCTGTGCTATGAAGGAGTTTCATTTCGCTCAGTCCGCGACATTTCTCACGAGCGCAGTTTATCCGAAGTCCTATCCAGAGACGTTATTACCCGAAGTAGCCATTGCTGGTCGTTCAAATGTTGGGAAGAGTACCCTCATAAATGGGTTGGTTAATCGTAAGAAGTTGGCGAAGGTGAGTAATACCCCGGGTCGAACTCAATTGCTCAATTTCTTTCTTATCAATAACGCGTTTGTCCTATGTGATTTGCCTGGTTATGGCTACGCCAAGGTCCCTGCAGAGATTCGAAAAAATTGGAGGCCGATGATCGAAACCTATCTGGCACGTCGTGAACAACTCAAGTTGTTGATGCTTCTTGTTGATATTCGACGCGATCCAGGTACGTTTGAAACGGATCTCATTGGATGGGCGACGGCTCATGGGTTGGCGATTCTACCTGTCGCTACTAAACTTGATAAGTTATCTGCTTCGAAGCGAAAGCCAGCCTTGAATCGAGTTGCAAAAGGTCTTGGATTAGAAAGCCGGAGTTTGTTTGGCTGGTCGGCACTGAGTGGCGAGGGTGGAGAAAAACTATGGCGCACGTTGAATCGACGACTGAATCTAACTGAATCCGGTGATTGAGCTTCAGCACGCAACACCAATCGAGTTGAACCTGATTCAGGAGTTGTACCGAATTCATCTAGGTCAGACGGTGGACATAGACTGGCTAGTTCAAAGCTGTTCATCTACTCGTGACATTTTATATGTACTTTATCTAGATGGGGTCTTAGGTGGATTCGTTCATGCCGTTTGGTCCGGAGGTCCCTATGAGCTTCTTGGTATTTGTGTGCGTCCGGACTTAAGGCGGCGAGGGCTCGCTTTTGCTGGCATCACCCGGTTGCTCTCGGAACTCCGCCAGAAGCAGGTTGCTGAATTATGGTTGGAGGTCAGAGCAGACAATCATGGTGCTTACCATCTCTATAAGGAAACGGGCGCAATTGAGACTGGGCGACGGTCGCGTTATTATCCAGATGGCATGGATGCACTATTAATGACTTATGTGATCGACTCTAGGTCTTGAGTGGATTCGGTCACTCGGACTGGCAGTGGGGGGAATGTATCTGATTCACTTGCGGGATCGGAGAGATAAGCACCAAGTTCGTCTCGCCTTAGCGCTAACTCTTCGAGGGTACTACTTCCGCTTAGTGTGAGGAAATGACTCGAACGGCTATTCTGATTGATTTTTCGGTTGGAGATCAGTTGTTCGTTTTCAAAGAGCATCAGTGCATTTTGAATCACAACCGTCGAAATTGATTCAGGGCGCTTGATGAAGCCCTGTAATAACTGTCGTTCTCCATGAGCCCGAGCGAGCTTGATCCAGCTTTTTCGTTCTACAGAGCCCTTTGATAAGCTTCGGAGGGCGTCAGCGGTTAGCCAATACCCCTCGATGAGATGTCGCATAGTAGCGCGATAGAAGTTTAGTGTTTTAGGTGCTTCAATGCATACCGTATCGCCGTCGAGGGCAATAACCCCG
>JBMYRY010000075.1:0-8724 GCA_049602795.1 Bradymonadia bacterium | reverse complement strand
AATTTACACCGCGGCGGATGAGATCCGAGCTGTAGGCGGAGAAGCCTTACCCCTGGTCGTAGATATTCGACATGAAGCTCAAGTGACTGCAGCAGTAGCACAAGCAGTAGAGACGTTTGGAGGCATTGATATTTGTGTCAACAATGCAAGCGCCATTTTTCTTGCCGGCACCTTATCGACGCCGATGAAACGTTTTGACCTCATGCATGAAGTCAATACACGAGGCACATTCTTGACGTCGCAAGCTACCCTGCCTCACCTTCTAAAATCCGAAAATCCGCACATCCTTAATTTATCACCGCCACTCAATCTCGCTCCCAAATGGTTCGGACCTCATTGTGCTTACACCATCGCTAAGTATGGCATGAGCCTGTGCGTTTTAGGCATGGCCGAGGAATTTAAAGGCAAAGGTGTAGCGGTCAACGCGCTTTGGCCACGTACAACCATCGATACGGCTGCCGTTCGTAACATCCTTGGTGGTGAAGCGACAGCGAGCCAAAGTCGAACCCCTGCTATCGTCGCAGACGCGGCACATTGGATTTTGACCCAAGACTCTCGAGAATGTACGGGACAATTCTTTATCGATGAAGATGTCTTGAAAAAGAGTGGCGTCAGCGACATCGATGCCTATTCTGTTACGCCTGGCGCAAAGCTTTTGGATGACTTCTTCATATGATCGCCCACTGCCTGTCATTATGGAGCCCCGTCTGCATCATTCTGATCAGCACAGTGCTGCTTGGCTGTCCTGGGAAAACGGAGCGAGCACCTTCGCCAAAACCACTCATGCAATGCAGTAAAACTGGCGAGAGATGTAAACTTAAAAGCGGTCCTCTCGGTGTATGTATGCCATTAATTGATACGCCGAGAACATTTGAATGTGTGCCCCAGCATTAAGGTGCGACAGTTACCACTTCGCGCTGCAGACAACCACAAGACCCCTCTTGATTGGCACAGACCGCATCACAGGATTGCGTATACGTGAATTTCGTCCATCGAAGCTCGCTCTCATTTGACAAGCCCACACGAAACAAATCTAGAGATGCCAATGTCTCAACACCCAGAACGCCCCCTTCACCCACCACTAATCCAAGTGCGTCAATGGCTGTAAGCCTTGCCAGAAAGTCTCCCGCCTCAAGCGCATGAGTGAACTGTCGGTCCACGTGACCATCGAACGGCGGAAAATGGGTAAAGACAAGGTGCTTGACGTCAACAGCCGTGCGTCCATCCAAACTCCGATTTGATAACCATGAATCGAGCGTGGATTCAGACTCTTTCAGCGAGCGATCAGCTGAATCAAGAATAACGAAACGCACACCATGTGATTCAAAGACCATAGAAGAGGCGCCAAAGAAGTTGAGGTATTCCAGTCCAAGATTACCCCCAACATCTTTATCACCGAGAGTTGCAAACCAAGGCATCTTGAAATGTTCGTCCAGGAGAGTTTTAACTCTGATCGCATCAGCCAGCGTTCCATCAGGGGTCAAGTCTCCAACCAGTACCACAAACTGCACACCGTTCTCTTCGAGCGATGCACCGAGTCGAGCGATCACATCCTCTTCAATCGGTAAGTTGGCAAGAGCAGCAAAGACTAAGTTTGTGTCATCAGCGCGCCGAGGATGAAGCTCCACGACCGTTTGAATCGGCTTGGACGAAACCGCAACCTCATCGCCGCTGAATTCTTCGATACAGGTCCCGCTGCCTTCTAACTGAAAACAATCCTGATGAGTCACCAAACCAGGTAAAACCTTCACTCGTCCTCGACTCCAGTCTGCACAAATACTGAACTGAAGACCGCCAAGTTCTGCCTGCTGAAACGAACACTGAGATGGCTGAATCAACGTCGTGCTATCTGGTTCAATGGAACGCGACTGTGTGCTTGCCAGACTGTCCAATATTCTTCGTGAGGCCTCATCAACGGCATGCTCCCCCATTCGAACCGCCATATAGGTACACTGTTCAGTCTGGGTGTTGGTGATATCAAACTGGAATACTTGCGGAAGGCAATCGCTTGTTACCACGCGAATCTTTGGCGACAGAGATTCAGCGCGAACAACAAACTGACTGATAGGGCGCTCACTATCTGCTGAAAGAATTCGCTTCGCTGTCAGGAAAGTCCCTCCCTCGACCTCGAGGGACGTCAGTTCATCAACGGTCTGAGTTTTGCGTGCTGACTCAAAAGCAAATCGATCACTAGAGGAGCTTGAGCAAGCAAAAGTCAGAAATAGAGCTAGAGCGGTGAGTCGTTTCATTGTAGATACTCCAGTCCGATGGATATCTGCTGCCCGTCACCGGATAAAATACCTAACTGTAGGTTCACTCCCCGGTACCTATAGTTCAGCTTACCTTCTAAGAGCATTGTCCGAGGTATGAAAACTTCCGTTGGTTGAAACCTAGTAGGTCCCACCCATTGAGCGTCATCGTGAAGTAAGCCTATCTCTGTCACGAACTTTGGGCTTAAGGAAAACTTGAGAGCGGTCTTATACAAGAAGCGAGGTATCCATAGTTGTTTGGTCCGCCAAATCGTATCAACCCCAGTTTCGTCAAAGACATATCCAGATTCGCCATAACCAAAATGCCCCAAAAGTTGAGCATTTCTTAGACTACTCATGACCACCCCAAGGTCAACCGCCCACTTCAACATCGGAGTGTAATTGATAAACGACCATCGCTCACGATATCGACTGCTGTGGCCAGCTCTAAGACCTAAGCCAACATAGCCGAGCTTAGGATCACTCAAGCGAAAGTCCCCTTCAACCTGGCTTAACCACGAACCTGAATCAAATCCCTGACTATGCTGAACACCGAATCCAAAATACGGGTGCACCGTTGAAAGCGATAAATCCATCAGATGCTCATTGCCCAAATTATTGGCACTGAGATAGGCGTAACCAAGATGAAACGACGTCTGCCTCTCGGGTGAATCAATGGTGTCAAATGGTCGCGTACCACGACTCGCCCCAATAATATCTGCAAACCAAGATCCGAAAAATAGGGCCCAGCCAGATTGAGCCAAGACGCCTTCCAAACGAGCGGTCTCCTCCGAGCCTGCACTTCGCTCATGCAAAACATCGCTCAAGATAATTAAGCTTAACCCAGTAGCCTCCGTAGCTAGCAAGGCCAGCCCTCGCTCTTCTTGCCCTAAATGAAAATGACCCAGTCCATGAAACACTGCCCCGGGTCCTAAAGCCAACACACCGGCGGTCAATGACCCGGGATGCGTGCCTGCTGGTCGTCCTCGATATTGACCCGCCTGAATAGAGCTTGAGTCTTTCGTCGATGATTCTACTGCTGTAGCGGTGTCGGTCTCTGACTCTGATTTATTTTCCGCACCATGCACGGATGCTCCCGTACCCAGAAAGGCCAGCGCGCTAACGATGATCAAGATATGCCCTGTCACGACACTAACTCCCACATTCGTTTAGCGAGACTGGTATACCGATGCGCCGAATCAGTATTCATGATTGCTCGCTTTAGCGCTTTGCGCTGACCCACTAAAATCACCAAACGCTTTCCTCGCGTCACGGCCGTATACAAGAGATTTCTAGCAAGCATGACCCAATGTTCAGTTAAGACTGGCACAATCACAACCGGGTATTCACTACCTTGACTCTTATGTATCGACACGGCATAGGCCAGCGTGAGTTGATCTAGTTCATTATGCATGTAGCCTACGACGCGACCATCAAAATCAATGTACGTCCTTTCAGAGTCTTGGTGACAAATATAACCCAAGTCACCATTGTACACTTCCTTCTGGTGTTCATTAACGCATTGAATCACTCGATCACCGAGCCGAAACCACCCATGCCTCCGCACGGCATCTCCGTCGGGATTGAGCACCTGTTGAATTCGTTGATTCAACGACTCTGTGCCACATGAACCTTTGTGCATGGGACACAAGACTTGAACATCGGACTTTGGATTGACACCAAAACGACTCGGAATACGCTCGGCGATCATGGTTTCAATGTGCTGACCTGCGAGTTCTGATGTTTTAGCTTCTACCCAGTAAAAATCAGATAGATTCTGGCTCGGCTCTAGATTCGGGACAAAACCACACCGAACATCATGGGCAACATCTAAAATACGACTTCCTGCTGCCTGACGAAACACCTCGGTCAGTGAAGCCGTTGGTAACTCCCCTGAATCGATCAACTCCTTCAAGACCTGACCTGCACCGACCGAGGGTAATTGGTCGGCGTCTCCAACGAGAATCAAGCGTGTGTCGTCCCCCAATGCTAAAGTCAATGCATGCATGAGATTCTGATCGATCATTGACGCCTCATCAACAATCACCAGGTCAGTGTCGAGAGGCTCCTGCGCATTCACCCGAAAGCCATCAACAGGATGATAGCCTAGTAATCGGTGAATCGTTGTTGCCACCTCTCCGGTCGACTCCTGCATCCGCTTTGCAGCCCTTCCGGTTGGGGCTGCGAGGGTCACTCTTAACTTTCGTCTTTTGAACACTCGGATAAGTGTATTTAAGGTGGTTGTCTTACCCGTACCTGGTCCACCGGTCAAAGTACCAACCCTCCGGGACATGAGGGTGCTAACCGCTAGGCCTTGTCCCTGAGACAACTCACTCAACTCCGCCGGCTCAACCGGGGCTAAATTTGATATGCTTTGCGTGCTCGCGGAAATGAAAAACTCTGCTAATGATCGTTCGATTTCAGCGGCAAATGATAAATACACACCATCAAACTCTTCCACCAGCCGTCCTTCGTCGATAAGCGCATTGACCATGGGCCGAACATTGATCTCGTTGCCAATCAATCTCTCGAGCCGTTCAAGAAGTAGCGCTCTTGGTAGAAAAACATGTCCATCATCTAGAGCATGCTTCAAGACATGAACCACAGCAGCGCACAAACGAACATCGCCATCTGGCTCCAGACCAAGTGACAACGCCATTTGGTCCGCTTTACTAAAGCCAATCCCCCGAACATCATTCACCAAACGGTAGGGGTTCAAGGTAATTGCGGTGATCGTTTGTCGTTGATATCGCTTCCAAATCTTAAGGGCATGTGCAGAGCCCAACCCCAAACCATGAAGAAAAATCATCGCTTCTCGCTGCCAGGCGCCTTCTTGAACCCGAGCAGTAATCTCAGCTCGGCGTTTGCGCCCAATCCCTGGGACCTCAGCCAAACGTGCCGAATGATTCGTAATGACCTCAATGGTCTCAGCACCAAAATGATCCACCAAGCGCTGCGCCAGCTTCGGTCCAATGCCTTCTATCCTACCACTTGATAAGAAGCGTTGAATCCCAACAATTGTATGAGGCAATTGAGGCGCGATCGCACTGACCTTCAGTTGGGGACCGAACCGAGGATCGATCACGAAACGACCAATGACAGATACCGTCTCCCCCTCTTCAACATCTCCCAGGTCGCCAGCCAATCTGATTGGCTTTTGATCTTCATCAGAAATGAGCACTGCCACTGCAAAATCACTATCATCGGATTGAAAAACAACGCGATCAACAACCCCGGTTAAGGAGAGTTCTGAGCTCGAGGTATCTTGCTTGGTGGTCATGTGCGTCCATCATTACCGTTCAGTACCATTCACATAGCGCAGACCAGACCCCAAAACCAAGGTGACAGTGTAGATTTTCTGGTCCAGCCTTACTTCCTCTATTGGCAGGCAACGTCTAGGGTGTCATGATTGCTTTGGGGTGCGGTCGACTAAAGGATGTATTTAGACATGTTGGGAGAGCGACAATTAAACGGACTCGAGAAATTTCTCGATGCAGTCGACCTGGTCCAACCAATCAACTTCTCCCTCATGGTCACGCTTAATGGGCCCATTACCCTAAAGTTAATCAGTAACGCCGCAAAACTGGCGTGTGAAAAGCTACCTGCATGTCTTCTCGTACCGTATAATCGGGGAACCCCTCGGACCTTTTTTGCCCGTAGCCCGTTTCTACCTCGTATAGAGGTGGCATCAGGTGGTCGGCTTGACAAGACCATCGGTCACACAATTAACCATCGATTTGATCTCAACCGTGAAGCACCAATCCGAATCAAGTGGCAGCCCACGGATACGCATCATCTGCTCATTGTTACCTTTTTGCACACCTCAGCAGATGGCGCGTCAGGATTAAGATGGATCAACGTACTGATTGAATCATTAGACGAGCTCTACCGTGGAGAGATTCGCCGCACACCAAGCGCACCACTCGATCCCAAACTATTGGAAACACTTGACCACCCGGCACAACCCGATTCGCTTAGATCGGATACAGACCGCCTTACAGGCGCGCAATTTGCGAAGTCTCGTTCGACCGCAGTTTTAGGTATCGAGTTCTCGCAGGAAGAAACCACCACAATCTTCAATCACATTGAACAGAGAAACCTATCGGTCAATACCGTGCTTAGCGCAGCTCACTTGAGAGCCGTTAGTACGCTTTTTGAGAGCATGCCATCCATGTCTCTTAGCTTTCCCGTGGATCTGCGCCGCGGACGCGGATTGCCCAATGACGCATATGGCTGCTTTGTCTCTGAAGCGCGTATTGAACAACGCGTCAATCCAAACGCCTCAACGGTCGCCCTGTCCAGACGATTGGACCGCGCCCTGAAAGATGCTGTTGATGACGCACGACCTTGGAATGAAAAGCTCTCTCTTCCGTTAGATGCACGAGGCATCTATCAATCAAGAGCAACAACAGCGGTGAGTAATCTTGGGGTTTTTGAACCCTATCCAAATGAATGTTTTTCGATTCAGCGCGTTGGCTTTGCCGTGGGTTGTTCGGTGCTTGGAGATCAAGTCCTTACCGTACTCACAACACAGGGCCGAATGACCTGCATGCTGTGCTGGACCGTGGACACGGCAAAGCCGGTTCAAATTCGAGATGTCGGTCAAAGATTCCGACAAAACCTACTCACGCTATAGTCCTTAGACCCATGGATAGAAGCGTTCATTATTTTCGGCCATTTGAACCAATTGCTGCGGGGGCGCATATCTTGTGTCAAGGGTCTGCGCAAGTCGATTGAGCAGCTCAACCGTTTCCGAGATACCAAAACGATCAATCCAAGCTAAAGGACCCCCAGTGTTCGGCGCAAAGCCTAAACCGAAAATCGCCCCGATCTCAGCATCAGCCTTGGAATTCAAAATGCCTTCCTCTAGACAACGCACTGCTTCCACAGCCTGAACACTCATCAGACGATGCTCAGCCTCCCATAGTTGGGCCTCACCGGTTAGCTCCGTCTGCGGTCCCTTCGCAAGGTCACCGAGTCCCTCCCATAACGTTCGCGGGGTCTGTTTGTACTCATAAAAACCTGCACCGGCGGCTTTGCCGAGTCTACCTGCCTCAACCATTGCCCGAACGAGGTCGACTCCATCATGCTTCAGGGCCTCTCCGGTGTACGCTTCTCTCATTCGAAAGCCATGCTCGGCTAGAGAGAGCGTGACCTCATCAAACACCTTCAGAGGCGAAATCACCATCCCTGCGCGCCTAGCGGCTCGTTCCACGAGTACCGGCGAAAACCCTTCTGCCACGAGCTGAGCCGCCTCCATGACATAACTTGAGAACAACCGTGTCGTGTAAAATCCGTATCCGTCATTCACGACAATCGACGTTTTCTTGATCTTCTTGGCAAACATCAAGCATCGAGCGAGCGTTTCATCCGAGGTCTCCCGACCCTTAATGATCTCCAACAGAGGCATCTGCTCTACGGGTGAGAAAAAGTGAAGCCCAATGAATCGGTCTTTCGCCTCAGCAGCTTGTGCCAGATCGGTAATTGGCAGCGCGGAGGTATTGGACGCAAAGATGGCATTCGGTGCAAGGATCCCCTCGACTTCCCGAGTAACCGCATGTTTCACATCAATATCTTCAACCACCGCTTCAATGATCAGATCACAGCCCTCCAGACTGCCAAGTTCGAGACTGCCGGTGATTCGATTCATCACAGCCTCTCGCTCTTCTAGCGGAAGGTATTTGAGTCGTTTTTTACCTTGAGCTTCACAATGCGCCATTCCCTTGTCTAGCGCATCTTGCCTGATGTCTTTAAGGACGACGTTGTATCCAGCTTTTGCACAGATAAACGCCAGTCCTGCCCCCATCATCCCCGCACCCAGAATGCCCACTTTTTGGATAGCTTCACTTTCGGTCCGAGGTAAGCTTGCCTGCTTATCAACCTCATTTTTGTGATACCAGAATGTGCGGATCATATCTTTACTCTGATCGCTTGCAACCAGGCTCGCAAAGTACCTTGATTCAATCTTCAAAGCCGCATCAAAGCCAACATGGCACCCTTCATAGACGGCCTGAACGGCCGCCTGGGGGGCGGCGTAAGCACCCGCTGTTTTTTTCAACAGCATTGCAGCGCCACCTGCGAACAGATTTCTCCCCGCATCAGTTTCTGGCTGAACCCCACCCGGGAATTCAAAACCTCTTTGATCCCATGGCTGCTTGGCACGCGGGTTAGCCTTAATCCAATCAGACGCCTCAGCGAGCATAGCGGTCTTGTCCGAGGCTACGGCATCCACAAGGCCTTTCTTCAGCGCCTTGTCAACTCTGAGCATCTGACCTTGCGCAATGACTTCTAAGGCAGGTTGTATACCGATAAGTCGCGGTAAGCGCTGACATCCCCCCCCACCGGGCAACAAACCCAAGCTTACCTCGGGCAATCCAATCTTGCCTGAGCCTGCCATCGCAATCCGATGATGACACGCAAGGGCAACTTCATAGCCACCACCAAGAGCGCTGCCGTTGATCGCTGCGACCACGGG